>JASHTK010000241.1 GCA_030040575.1 Gammaproteobacteria bacterium | reverse complement strand
CTCGACCATCGATTACATGAGCGGCATGACGGGCGTCGTGGGCCTCCTCGCCTGCATCCTCCGCGCGATGCGCACCGGACGGGGCTGCGATGTCGATGTGTCCCTGTTCGATGTGGCGCTGCACCAGCTCAACTACATCGCGACCTGGTACCTCAACGAGGGCGAGGTGTCGAGCCGAATGGAGCGCAGCGCGCACTTCTCCGTGGGCCCCGTCCAGACGTACCGCACCTCGGACGGGTGGGTGTACGTCATGTGCATGACCGAGAAATTCTGGAGCGCCCTCGCCCGGGGGCTCGCCCGGCCGGACCTGCTCGCGGACCCCCGCTTCGCGACGCCCGAGCTGCGGCACCGCCATCGCCGGGCGCTCACCGCCTGCCTCGATGGCGAGTTCGCGCAGCACCCGACCGCGCACTGGCTGAGCCTGCTCGGGGAGCAGCTGCCGATCGCGCCTGTCCACGATCTGCCGCAGGCGCTCGACAGTCCGTTCGTCGCGCGCACGGGGATGATCGTAACCGTCCGCCACCCCGATCGGCCGAGCCTCAAGGTGCTCGCCAATCCGATCCGCCTCGATGGCGAGCGGCTCGGACAGGCCGTATGCTCGGCGCTCGGCGCGGACAACGAGAGCCTGCTCGGCGCGCCGCGACCGAAGCGATAAGGCGGCGACATGGTTGCAACGGCGGATCGGGTCGGGCCCGCGCGCTGGCGCGAGAGCCGCGGCCGCTACTACGAGGACTTCAGCGTCGGGGACGTGTACGAGCACCGCCCGGGCCGCACGATCACGGAAGCGGACAACACCTGGTTCACGCTGCTCACGATGAACACCCACCCGCTGCACTTCGATGCCGCGTACGCGGCGGGGACGGAGTTCGGCCGGCCGATCGTCAACAGCTGCCTCACGCTCGCCATGGTCGTCGGCATGAGCGTGAGCGATGTGAGCGCGAAGGCCGTCGCGAACCTCGGCTGGAGGAGCATCGAGCTCACGGCCCCGGTGTTTCCCGGGGAGACGATCTACGCGGAGTCCGAGGTGCTCGCCAAGCGCGAGTCCGCCTCGCGGCCGGCGCAGGGCATCGTCACCGTGCGCACCCGGGGCGTGAAGGCCGACGGCACGGTGTTCATGACGTTCGAGCGGTCGATCCTCGTCCCGAAGCGCGAGGCTGCGGCCGACGAGGCGCGGCGGCCGGGCAGCGCAGGCGTCCCCGAGTCGTGAGACGGGACAACGTCATCGTCGTCGGCGCCGGCCCGACCGGCCTCGTCACCGCGCTCGGGCTCGCGCGCGCGGGCGTCGAGGTGACGGTGCTCGAGAGCGACCCGGCGATCGTGGACTCCCCGCGCGCCGTCGTCTATCACTGGGCCGTGCTCGACGGGCTCGACCGAGTGGGCATTCTCGAGGAGGCGATCCGCACCGGCTTTGCGAATCCCGAGCTCTGCATCGTCGTGCTGAAGACGGGGGAGAAGATTCGGCTCAACATCAACGCGCTCGCGGGCGAGGTGACCCATCCCTACCAGGTGCACCTCGGCCAGGACAAGCTCGCCGAGATCGCCGTGGCGCACCTGCTGCGCTCGCCGCACGCGCGCGTGCGCTGGAGCACGCGAGTCGTCGGGTTGCGCCAGGACGGCGCGGGAGTGAGCGTGAGCGTCGTGAGCCCCGCCGGCCCGGAGCGGCTCGAGGCGGGCTGGGTCATCGGCGCAGACGGCGGGCACAGCACGGTGCGGCAGCTGCTCGGCCTGCGCATGGACGGGATGACCTGGCCCGAGCGCTTCGTCGCGACCAACATTCGCTACGATTTCGCCCGGTACGGCTACGCGCCGGCGAACGTCGTGATCGATGCGCCCTACGGGGCGATCGTCGCCAAGATCGACCACGCGGGGCTCTGGCGCTGCACGTACTGCGAGGCCGACAGCCTGCCGGAGGAGACGATCCTCGAGCGCATGCCGGCTTACTTCCAGGCCGCATTGCCCGGCGAGAAGCGCTACGAGCTCGTCCGGTACTCCCCGTACCGCATGCATCAGCGCTGCGTGGACCGCATGCGCGTCGGCCGCGTGGTGCTCGCCGGGGACGCGGCGCACATCACCAATCCGACCGGGGGGCTCGGGCTCACCTCGGGCCTCTACGACGCCTACGTGCTGCACGAGGCGCTCGCCGCGGTGATCCACGGCGAGGCGGACGAGGGGGTGCTCGACCGTTACTCCGAGGAGCGGCGGCGCGCCTTCCTCGAGCACGCCTCGCCGGAGGCGAGCAACTTCAAGCGCATGGTGTATCACGCGAAGAGCGATGAGGAGCTGCAAGCGCAGCTCGAGGGATTTCGGGCGGCGGCGCGCGATCAGTCGCTCCAGCGGCTCATCTTTCTCACCGCGAAGAAGCTCGAGACTCCCTCGCTCATCGGCCGCCCCGCGCGCTAGCGGCGCGCGATCCTCGGCCCTCTCGGCCTTACCCGCTCGAGCGTCCCGCGGCGCGGCCCCGGACCTCGATGCCACTTGAGCCCTCGACGCACCGCATGATGGTGGTGAAGTCCGAATCCGGACCCATCTCGTTGAAGGTCTTGAGCCACAGCTGGCGCACGGCGCTCGCGACCCAGAGCGTGAGCCCGAGCGCCTCGGCCTCCTCCAGGCACAGCCTCAAATCCTTGAACATCAAGCGCGTGGCGAAGCCGGCATCGAAGCGGCGGGGCAGGATCGACTTTGGGAACTTGTCCTGGCTCGCGCTGTTGCGCCCGCTGCCGGCGTTGATCACCTCGACCATGGTCTCCGGGTCGAGCCCGGCCTTCGCGCCGAGGAGCATCGCCTCCGAGGTGATCGCCAGGGCCGCTCCGGAGAGCAGGTTGTTGACGAGCTTCATCATCTGCCCGAGGCCGGGCCGCTCGCCGACGTGAAACGGCTTGCCGATGACCCGCAGGAGCGGCTGCAGCCGCTCGAACTCGGCGCGCTCGCAGGCGACCATCACCGCAAGCGTGCCGGCACGCGCGCCGGCGACTCCGCCGCTCACCGGGGAGTCCACGAAGGCGATGCGCTGCGCGGCGAGCGCCTGCGCCACGCGAGCGGCCACTCGCGGTCCGGAGGTGGACAGATCGACGAGCCGCTTGATGCGCGTGCCGGCGCCGAGGCCTTCCGGGCCGAGGGCCACGGACTCGACGATGTCGGGCGTGGGCAGGCTCGTCAGCACCGTCTCGGCGAGCGAGGCCACCTCGGCCGCCGATCCGGCCTGCCGCGCGCCTCGTTCGACGAGGGGCGCGGTCGCGCCGGCGCTCACGTCGAAGACGACGAGCGGATGTCCCGCATCGAGCAGGCGCCCGGCGATCGGAGCGCCCATGTTGCCGATGCCGACGAAGCCGAGGGGCTCGCTCACGTGAGGCCTCCCGGTGCCTTAAGGGGAGCGCTGCGCGGCGTATTCGCCGATCGCCGCCCGCGCCGTGCGGAACGCCTCGACGCCCGCGGGCACTCCGGCGTAGATCGTCGCCTGCAGCAGCGCTTCTTGGATCTCGGTCGGTGTGCAGCCGTTGCGCAGCGCGCCCATCACGTGCAACCTCAACTCATGCTGGCGGTTGAGCGCGGTGAGCATCACGAGATTGAGGAGGCTGCGCGTCTTGCGCGGCAGTCCCTCCCGCGTCCAGATGGCGCCCCAGCAGTACTCGGTCACGAGCTCCTGCAAGGGCCGGGAGAACTCATCCGCCTGGGCGAGCGATTTCTCCACGTAGTCGCTGCCGAGAACGGCCTTGCGCGCGGCGAGGCCGCGGTCGAACAGGCTTTGGGTCATGTGTGCTTGCCTCTGCGTCGTGGTGCGGCCCCGAGGCGGGCGCCGAGCGGGCGCGTCCGTCCGCTCAGCGTCCTCGCGGCCAAAGCTTCTCCGTCGCGAGCCTCGCGCCCTCGACGAGCGATTGCATCTTCGCCCAGCAGATCGCCGGATGCACGGCGCCGAAGCCCGCGAACGTGCCGAAGCCGCAGTCCGTGCCGGCGATGACGCGGTCGCGGCCGACGAGGTGCGCGTAGCGGACGATGCGCTGCGCGACGAGCTCGGGGTGCTCGACGAAGTTGCAGCTGGTATCGAGCACGCCCGGCACGAGCACCTTCTCCTCGGGCAGGCGCGTCTCCGCCCACAGCTCCCATTCGTGCTCGTGGCGGGGATTGGCCGCCTCGATCAGCAGCTGGGCGGGCTTCGCCTCGAGCAGGATGGGCAGCACCTTCTTCAAGGGAATGTCCCGGGTGTGGGGACCTTCGTAGTTTCCCCAGCAGATGTGCAGGCGCGCCTGCTCGGCCGGAACGTTCGCGAGCGCATCGTTGAGCGCCTCGACCTGCAGGGCGGCGTTGCGCAGGAACTCCGCATCGTCCACGCCCCGGAAGCGGATGTGCCGGCCCATCCCCAAGTCCGGGCAGTCGATCGAGACGAGCAGGCCCGAGCGGGCGATCGCTTCGTATTCCGCGCGCATGGCGCTCGCGAGCGCCTGCAGGTACGCGCCATGGGAGCCATAGTGCTCGTTCGGCTGGAACACCGCGATCGTTCCGGGGGAGGCCGCGGTGATGAAGCCGCGCGTGCCGTCCGAGCCGCCCGCGGCGCGCGCCGTGCCGGCGGCCGTGATCGCGCGCTTCAGGCGCGCGATGTCCTGCTCGACCGGCGCGAGGGTCTTGACGCTGATCGGGCCCCGGCAGATGGGCCGCAGGTACTTCGGCGTCGCCCCCGCCGCGGCGATCCGGTCCCGGTACTCGGGGTAGTCGTCGAGGTCCTGCGGCGTCGCGCGCGGCACGTTGCCCACCTCGAAGCCGTTCAGGCGGTGGCGGATGTAGGTGGCGTAGCTGATCTTGCTCATCTCCCCGTCGCTCACCACATCGAGGCCCACTTGGGCTTGCTTGCGAACGACGTCCTCGACCGCTCGACCGATCACCTCCTCGAACTGAGCCGTCTCGTGGGGCTCGCCGCGATCCTGCGCGAACAGGCAGTCGACCACATCCTGCGGCCGCGGCAGACTGCCGACGTGCGTCGTGAGAATGCGCTCGGTGCTGCGGATCAATTCGGTGCCCTCGACCGCGAGTCGCGGCCCGCCCGCGGCAGTGTAGAATCTTTCGATGAGCGACGACAGTGTTCTTGTCGCCGGCGCCGGACCGGTCGGGCTGCTCACTGCGCTCGGACTCGCGCGCTCGGGCGTGCCGGTCACGGTGCTGGAATCCGAGCCGGCGATCGTCAACTCCCCCCGCGCGATCGTCTATCACTGGTCGGTGCTCGATGGGCTCGAGCGGCTCGGGATCCTCGCGGATGTCAAGCGCATCGGCCTGCCGAAGCAGGACTACATGTACCGGATCTTCCGCACCGGGGAGAGCATCCGCTGGAGCCTCGCCGCGCTCGCCGACCACACGGCGCATCCCTACAACGTGCATCTCGGCCAGAATCGGCTCGCCGAGGTCGCGCTCGAGCACCTGCGCACGCTCCCGCGCACCTCCGTCCTGTGGAATACGCGCGTGACGGGGCTCGATCAGGATGCGGCGGGTGTCACGGTGCGGGCGAGCACACCCGAGGGACCGCGCGAGCTGCGCGCGGGGTGGCTCGTCGGCGCCGACGGGGCACGCAGCGCGGTGCGCCAGGGGCTCGGCCTTGAGTTTCCCGGCACCACCTGGCCCGAGCGGTTCGTCGCGACCAACGTCCACTACGACTTCGAGCGGCTCGGCCTCGCGCTTGCGACCTTGATGATCGATCCGCGGTACGGGGCGATCATCGTGAAGATCAACGCCTCCGGGCTCTGGCGCTGCACGTATTGCGAAGACGCGAGCCTGCCGGAGGAGGGCGTGCTCGAGCGCATGCCCGCCTATTTCCGGGCGATCTTGCAGCCGGGCACCGGCTACGAGCTCGCGCAGTACTCCCCGTACCGCATGCACCAGAGAGCCGCGGAGCGGTTCCGCCTGGGACGCGTGGTGCTCGCGGGCGATGCCGCCCACGTCACCAACCCGACCGGTGGCCTCGGGCTCACCTCCGGGATGTTTGATTGCTTCGTGCTGTACGAGGCACTCGCCGCGGTGATCCACCGGGAGGCAGGCGAGGAGGTGCTCGATCGGTACGACGAGGAGCGGCGCCGCATCTTCTGGGAGCGCGCCTCCCCGCAGGCCTGCGAGAACAAGCGCCTCATCTATCACTCGCGCGACGCCGCGCGGCTCGAGGAGGATCTGAAGACGCTGCGGCGCTTCGCGACCGACAAGGATTTCCTGATCGAGCGGTCGATGTTCACCAAGCGCCTCGAGTCGCCCTCGCTCCTCGGGAGGCGAGCGCCGTGAGTCTCACGTTCCCGGCCGGCGGCCCTCGAGCGCGTTCTCGAGCAGCCTGCGCAGGCCGTCCGCGCGGATCGGCGCGGGATTGAAGTACGGGCTCGCCGTGGCGAGCTCGACGGCACGCTCGAGCGCACTGCGGCTCATCCCGATGTCCTTCAGGGCCGTCGGGGCCCCGACCGCTCGCGCGAGCTCGAGCAGCCCCTGCGCGGGATCCTCCACGCCGAGCGCGGAGGCGATCCTGCGCAGAGCCTGAGGAGCGGCCGCCGCGTTGTACGCGACGGCGTGCGGCAAGATGATCGCGTGCGTCTCCGCGTGCGGCAGATCGAACGTGCCCCCGAGGACGTGGCAGAGCTTGTGATGCAGAGCCATGCCGACCGCGCCGAGGACGGCCCCGCCGAGCCACGCGCCGTAGAGCGCCTCGCTCCGTGCCTCGAGACTCTGTGGAGCGCGCACGATGCGCGGCAGGCTGCCGCTCAGCGCGCGAATGCCCTCCTCGGCCATGAGGGAGGTGAGGGGATTCGCCGCCTCGCTGTAGAGGCCCTCGACGCAGTGCGCGAGGGCGTTGATGCCGCTCGTGCCGGAGAGGGCGGGAGCGAGGGAGAGCGTGAGCAGGGGGTCGTAGAGGACCGTGCGCGGCAGGACGCGAGGGTTGCGCCCGGTGCGCTTCAGCCCGTCCTCGGTGATGCCCCAGATCGGCGTCATCTCCGAGCCCGCGTACGTCGTCGGGACGGCGAGAATCGGCAGCTCGAGCTCGAGGGCGAGCGCCTTGGCGAGCCCGGTGGTCGAGCCGCCGCCGACGGCGACGCAGCAATCGGCTGACAGCCGGCGAACCTCCGCGGAGGCGGCGCGTGCCGTCTCGATCGGCACGTGTGCCCGCGCCTCGGCAAAGACGCCGGCGGCGCGGCTGCCCAGCAGCCCCGCAGCCTGCTCGGCGAGCGGGCGCTGCTCGGGCGTTGCGAGAACCAGCGCGCGTGAGCCGAGCCGCGCGAGCTCGTGCGGCAGATCCTCGAGCGCGCCGGCGCGAAAGATGACGCGCGCGGGCAGGGCCTCGTACGCAAAGCTGAGCAAGCTCGGATTCCCCGTGGCTGTTCGCTGCCGCCTCGGCAAGCTACTCTACCGCGAGCGCCCCGGCCGAGGAGGGCCGATGCTCGAAGTGTATACCTGGGAGCCGAACGCCAACTCCGGCAAGCCCCTGCTGATGCTGAAGGAGAAGGGCGTGGCGTTCACCCATCACTACATCGACATGGGCAAGCGCGAGCAGCACTCCCCGGCCTATCTCGCGCTCAATCCGGGCGGGACGGTCCCGACCGTGATCCACGACGGGCAGGTGCTCACGGAGTCCTCGCCGGCCCTTGAGTATCTCGATGCGGCGCTCGAGGGACCGGAGCTGCGCCCGCGCGATCCGTACCTGCGCTGGCGGATGCGCCGGTGGATCCGCTTCCTCGATCACGAGTACTGTCCGGCGCTGGCGATGTTCGGCGGCGCCGGCGCGAGCGAGCGCATGCCGGCGCAGGAGGCCGCGGAGATCGAGCGGCAGGTGAGGGATATCCCGATCCCCGAGCGCCGCCGCGTCTGGCGGCTCATCCTCGCGAAGCAGGTGCCGCAGGGGGAGCTCGCCGAGTCGAGCCGGCGGATCGCGGCGGGCCTCGAGCGGTTCGAGCGTGCGCTCGCCGAGTATCCCTACCTCGGCGGACCTGAGTACAGCCTCGCGGACATCGTCGCCTTCATCACGGTCTACGCGATGCCGCTCACGCGCCCGCAGGAGGTGAACGACCGCAAGACGCCGCGCTACATGGATTGGTTCCGCCGCTGTCACGCGCGGCCGGGCACCCGGGCGGCGTTCGCGCTCGGCCGCGGCTGGGTCGGCGAGCGCGTCGCGGCGACGCGCAAGCTCCTCGGGGTCTAGCGAGTGCTCGAGCTGTATCACTGGGAGCCGACCCTCGACTCGGGCGAGCCCCTCATCTGTCTGCAGGAGAAGCAGCTCCCCTTCGCGAGCCGCTACGTGAGCCTCTTGCGCCTCGAGCAGCACCGCGAGGAGTTCCTCCGGCTCAATCCGACCGGCCAGGTGCCGGTGCTCGTGCACGACGGGCGCGTGATCAGCGAGGCGGGCCTCGTGATGCTCTACCTCGAGGAGGCCTTCCCGCACCGGCCGCTGCTGCCGAAGTCCCTCGCGGGTCAGTACCAGGCGCACTTCTGGATCAAGTACGTCGAGGAGCGCATCGCCCCGTACGTGACGCTCCTCGGCTGGCACGGCTTCACGCGCGGGGCGCTGCCGCGGGAGAGGCTCGAGGAGGCGAGGGGCGGCATCGGGCGACTCCCGCGGGAGAGGCGCGAGCTGTGGCAAAAGGCGCTCGATGATACCTACTCGGAGGAGGAGCTCGCGCTCGCGCGGGAATCGCTCGCCGTCGCGACGGGCCGGCTCGAGCGAGCCCTTGAGCGTGCCCCGTGGCTCGCGGGCGAGAGTTACTCCCTCGCCGACATCGCGCTCCTCCTCGCGGTGCGCGCCTTGCGCGTGGTGCAGCCCGATCTGCTCAGCGCCGAGGGCGCGCCGAGGACGCTCGAGTGGCTCGCGCGGCTCGAGGAGCGGCCGGCGGTTCGCGAGACGCTCGCGCTCGCGCGCGTGCCGGCACCCGAGCGGCTCTTCGCTCCCGGTCCGGAGCCGGCGCGCTGGGGCTGACGCCGGCACGTGCCGGTGCGCTCACGGAAGGCTCGCGAGGAGCGGACGGCGCCTCTAGAATAGCGGCTCCTTGGTGCAGGGCTCGCCGAGGCAACGGAGACCGAGCGATATGCAAGACTTCCAGAGCAAGGTGGCGTTCGTGACCGGCGGGGCGAGCGGCATCGGCCTCGGCATCGTGAAGGCGCTCCTCGGGGCGGGAGCGAAGGTCGTCATCGCCGATCTGCGCCAGGACCACCTCGATGAGGCGGTCGATCAATTCAGGGGCCGCGGCCTCGGCGACCGCGTGCACGCGATCCGCCTCGACGTGTCGGACCGCGCCGCCATGGCGAGCGCCGCGGCGGAGACGGAGAAGCGCTTCGGGAAGGTGCACGTCCTCGTCAACAATGCGGGCGTCGGCATCGAGGGGCCGCTGCGCGACGCGACGTACGACGATTGGGATTTCGGGCTCGGCGTGAACTTGGGCGGCGTCGTGAACGGCATTCAGTCGTTCGTGCCGCGCATCCGCGCGCACGGGGAGGGGGGACACGTCGTCAATACCGCCTCCCTCGCGGGCCTCGTGTGGATGCCTTCCTTCATGGCGATCTACACGACGAGCAAGGCCGCCGTGATCACCTTGTCCGAGTGCCTCCGCGACGACCTGGAGCCCGACCACATCGGGGTCTCGGTGCTGTGCCCCGGGCCGGTCAAGAGCAACATCCACCAGGCGGGGCGCAATCGCCCGGAGAGGTTCCGCGGAACGACCGGTTTCGCCGAGGCGGAGGCGCAGCTCGCGAGGCGCACGGTGTCGCCGCTCTGGATGGAGCCGGAAGCGGTCGGGGAGAAGGTGTTGCGGGCGATTCGGAACGGCGAGCTCTACGTCATCACGCACGGGGAGTGGCGCGACGCGTTCGACCAGCGCATCGCCGCGATCCGTGCGGCCATGCCGACGGATGTCAATCCCGATCTGATCCGCTCGCTGCGCGAGCGGCGCTGACCGGCCGCTCAGCGGCTGCGCGCGCCCTTCACCGGATGCGCGTAGTGGCACGCCGGGATGTACGGGGAGGGGTACTGCTCGTAGCTCACCGTCGGCGGGCGGTCGGGCGGCAGGCTCCGCTCCGGCCGCGTGCTCGGCAATGCGGTTTTGCCCCAGCCGTCGGCGTAGGGCGTGTACATCCTGAAGAAGGAGTGAAGCGCCGCGATCCTCCACACCCCGCGCTCCTTCACGTACTCGTTCTCGTAGGTGCCGAGGCCCCAGACGCCCGACCGCTCGTGCTCGCCGACCTGCGCGAAGAACCTCCAGCGTCCCCGGGCCGTGCGGCCGTCCTCGCCGAGCGTCACGATCGGCTGCAGCTGCATGTGGTCGAAGAGCTTGCCGCGGGTGAGGCCGTGAGGCGCGAGCCACTTGAGGTACTCGAGCACGCGTCCGCGGCCGGCGAACACTCCGCGGCCGCCGATCTCGAGCGTGCCGCCGTCGGCGAACAGATCTGCCGCCTCGCTCCAGAGGGCCTTGTCCACGAAGTAGCCGTAGCTGCGCTGCAGAGTCTCGATCGCCTGCTCATCCTCGAGCCGCTCGAGTCGGCGCAGCACGCTCGCGATGCGCTCGGACACGGCACGGAGCTCGGCAGGCCCCTCCGCGGCGCCGGGCCGCGCATCGTACGAGCCGCCACGAGCCGCATTCTCGCCGGCGGCGTGCGCTTCCTGAGAGCCCAAGGGCTCGGCGTACGCGGGTGACTCGGGCGCGGGCAAGTCGGGGGTGCCCGGGATGCGAACCGGCTGACCGGTGACGGGATGCGCGTAATGGAACGGGGGAATGTAGATCTCGGGAAAAGACTCGTAGGCGACGCTCGGCGGCCGGTCCGGCGGAATCTTCTCGCTCACCTTGGCCGTCGGCCGCGCTCCGCTCATCCAGCCCCGATCGTAGTGCGCGAAGTAGGTCGTGTAGGCGTGGTCCGACTTGAATCTCCACAGGCCGCGCTCGAGGACAAACTCGTTCTCGTACACCGCGCCGTGCCAGATGCCCCCGCCCTGGTACACGCCGAGCTGCCCGAACGCGCGGCTGCGAGCCCAGGCGCGCCTCCCGTCGGAGGAGACGTGAATGAGCGGCTGGAGCTGCTGGTGGTTGTGCAGGTGATGGGGCTCGACACCCTCAGGGCCGAACAGCTCGAGCGCCCGGCGGATACTCGCGCGGCCGGCGTAGACGCCGCGCTGCGAGATCTCGAGCGTTGCATCCTCCGCGAACAGGGCGGCGAAGTCGTCCCAGCGCTGCTTGTCGAGGTAGTAGCCGTACGCGCCGATGAGGTTCTCGATCTGCGCGATAGCATGCAGGCGCCGCACGCGCCGCTCGAGGCCCTCGAGCGCACGCGCGAGCGCCCGCCCCGGCGCGCCCGCGGCGGAGGTGCCCGCGAATGCCGTGACGGGACTCTCGTAGTGGAAGGGCGGCGTGTAGACGCCCGGCCAGGTCTCGTACGGCTCGCTCGGCGGCCGGTCGGGCGGCAGCGCTCGGGAGGCGAGAATCCCACCGGTCGCGTCGCGGTTCTTGAGCCACCCGCCCTCGTAGGGGACCAGCATCGTCTGGTACCAGTGCAGCCTTGCGATTCGCCACACGCCGTCCCGCCGGACGTACTCGACCTCGTACGGTCCCTCGCCCCAGAAGGCGCCCTCGCCGAGCTGCCCGGCGAGGAGGAACGTGCGCCATCGCGCCTTGGCCGAGAGAGCGTCCGCCGCGACGTGGACCACCGGCTGGAGCTGGAACCACTCGTGGATCTCCCCTGTTCTGAGCCCCGCGCGCCCACCCCCGAGGGCGTGAAGATAGGCTCGGATGCGGTCCCGGCCGCAGTAGACGCCGTCGAGCGCCATCTCGATCGTCGCGTCGTCCGCGAAGAGCTGCGCGGCCTCATCCCACTGCGCGGCATCGAGGTAGTAGCCGAAGGCGCGCTGCAGGCGCTTCACCGCGCTCGCCGCCTCGAGCCGAGCCGTCTCGGCCTCGAGGCTCGCGAGATCCGCGAGGCTCTGCGTCAAGGTCCTCTGCGTCGCCGTGTCGGTCATGCCTCGCCCTACGCTTGCACGTCAGGCCTCGCGCGCCTTGGCGGCGAGATCCCACCACAGATCGAGGTAGCGGCCCCCGAGCGCGTCGTGCAGACCGGCGCCGAGCGCGGCAACGACGTCGCAGCATCGCGCGAGATCCTTCGCGGAATCCTCCGGCGTGCGGTTGCGCAGCATCGCGACGCCCTCGGGAAGCCAGCGCTGCGCATCGAGCGAGCTCACCGTGGCGTGCGCCATCGCCGTCGTGATGGTCCCGGGATGCAGCGCGAACGCCCGGATGCCGTGGCCGCGCGACTCGAGGTCGACCGTCTCGGTGAGCCGGATCACGGTGCTCTTGCTGACCGCGTATGCCGAGAGGTTCGCGACCGGCTCGACTCCGGCGCTCGAGACGACGCTGACGATGCGGCCCCATCCCCGCTCGCGCATGCCGGGGATCACCGCGGTCATGAACAGCACGGCGGCGAGCACATTCACCTTCTGCGCCTGCCACCAATCGAGCGGATCGACCGTCCCGATGGGGCCGTACGGACCGGGGATGCCGGCGTTGTTGACGAGAAGACTGACGGGTCCGAACCGCGCACGTGCGGCGCCGACAGCGGTCGCCGCCGTCGCCGGATGCGCCACGTCCGCGGCGATGGCCAGCGCATCACCGCCGGCGCGACGGATCTGCGCGACCGTCTCGTTGAGCTCGCGCGAGGTGCGCGCGACGAGCGTTACCCGCGCGCCCTCGGCGGCGAGACGCAGCGCGACGGCCTTGCCGATGCCCCGGCCGGCGCCGGTCACCAGAGCGGACTGTCCATCGAGCGATCGCATGGGGCGCTCCCCTCGGAGGCGTCGGAGTCAGCGCATCGTATACCAGCGGCTCAATCCGGCGCAGGTACCCGACCCGCCGCGACGATCGCCTGCAGACGCTGCTCGACAGCGCCGAGTGCTCGGGGTGCGTGAAGGCGTAGAGATCGCCCCGCCGAATGGCCGCGACGACGATCCGCCCGACTTCCCGCGGCTCGATCCAGCGGGCGGACGCGCCGAACTCGGTTTTCTCCAGATCGACGTCCCGCAACGCGCCCGGGCCGAGGCCCGGCGGGCGATTGCGGCTGCTCGTCTTGATGTTCGTGCGAACCGGCCCGGGACAGAGCGCCGTCACGCCGACCTTGGAGCCCTCCACCGCGAGCTCCTGAGCGAGCGTCTCGGTGAAGGCGACGACGCCGAACTTGGTGACGGCGTACGCGCCAAGTCCCGGCATCGTGACGAATCCGCCGACGGAGGCGGTGTTGACGATGTGGGCGCCGTCGTCGTTCGCGCGCAGCATCGGCAGGAATGCCTGGACGCCGTGAATGACGCCCCAGAGGTTGACGCCGATCATCCATCGCCAGTCCTCGACGGTGAGATCGGCGATTCGCCCGATGGGTCCGACACCCGCGTTGTTGCAGAGCAAATGGACGGTGCCGAAGCGCCGGCGAGCTTCCGCGGCGAGCGCGCGAACGCTCGCGAGATCGCTCACGTCCGTCGCGATCGCGACGGCGCCGATCTCCGCGGCCGTGCGCTGCAAGGCGCCCGCCTCGATGTCGGCGATCGCAACCCGCATGCCCTCGGCGAGCAGCTGCTCGGCGATGCCGCGGCCGAGGCCCGAGGCGCCGCCCGTCACGACCGCCGCTCGCCCGCGAAAGCTCGCGAACGCGCTCATGAGCCGCGCTTGCGCGTGAGGTAGGTGGCGATGGCCTCGAGGTCCCGGTCGCTGAGCTCGGTCTTCCTGAAGGGCGGCATCACGGTCACGCCGTGCCGGACGATGTACTTGACGTAGGCCCGGGTGAGATCGGTCCGCTCCTCGAGCAGCGCGGGCAGCTTGCCTCGATACTTGGCGCGCAGCGCGCGGGTGCCGGGCTTCGCCGGACCGCTGCCGTGACAGACCGCGCAATCGCGCTCGAACTGCGCCCAGCCTTGCGGGTCTCCCGGCCGCTCGACGACCGTCGTCCAGGTCCAGGAGATCTCGGGAGTCGGTGGGCGGGAGGAGGGGCCCGCGGCGCTCGCGGCGGCGCTCGCGGCGGGGCTCGCGGTGGCGGACCCCTGCACGTCCGCGGCGAGCGCTGCCCGGATGAGCAGAGCGACGGCGAGGCTCGACCACGCTGCCGCCCTGCGCCCGGACGCGTACGTCCCACGCGCGTGCTTGCCGCGCCTCATCCGGCCTCCCGATCGCGGCGCGCCCGCAGGTGCCTCAGCCAGATCCCGTAGCGGCCCGGCGAGAGGATGCCGTTCGGATCGATCGCGTCCTTCACGGTCTCGTGAAATCGCAGCAGGGCGTGATGATTGAACGAGTACACGCTCATCACCGCGTCCTGAAACGCGGGCGCCGTGCGGTACTCCCCCCAACCGTGCGCGGCCGCGGTGTCGATCAGCTTGTGGAAGGCGGCGCGGTTCTTCTGGTTCGTCTTGATGTCGGTCGTGACCGGAAAGCCGAAAATGAAGATGAAGGCTCGCTCCCAGTAGCACGAGGGCAGGCTGAAGCGCAGCACGGGCAGATCGAACTCGCGCGCGGCGGCGGCGAAGACCTCGTTCGCCTCGAAGACCGCCGCGGCGCTGCGCGGGATGATCGGCGAGAACCACATGTGGCCGTGAGTCGGGTTGGCATTGCTCATCGAGCGGGCGCCGATCGAGAACATGTTGAGGGTCGGGATGCCGAAATCCGGCCAGTGCACGCTAAGCTTCTGTTCCTCCGTGAGCGGCAGGCGGATCAGCGGGTCCTCGCGGAAGCGCACGCCGGGGATGATCGAGAACTGCTCCTTCGAGTGCTCCCACTGCGCCCGCACCACGCCCGCCGGCCCGTAGAACTTCAGGGTGAAGGTCCAGTACGCGAGCCCCGTGCGCCGCCCGTACGCCTCGAGCGGCTCGTGCGCGCCCGTCGCAGCCTGCTCGCGGAGCGCGAGCAGCTCCGGGTCCTCCGCCGGCTGGGCGAGGTCCTGCATGGACCGCGCGTACTCCGCGATCGACTGGATGCCGAGGAGCGGACTGCCGAGGTCCGGCATGCCGTTCGTGATCCCGCCGTTCTCGAGGTGGTTCAGGGCCTGGACGAGCGCGTAGAGATCATCGCGCCGGCCCGCGAGCACGGTCGCGGAGAGATATGCCTCGGGCCGCGGCATCAGCCAGAAGCCCATCTTGGTCACGATCCCGTAGCAGGACTGGGAGAACAGGCCGTCGATCCACGGCCCGAAGCCGGACTTGTACTGCTGCCAGGTCTTCGCGCCGGGCAGCGCGCCCATGCCGGTGCGCAGCAGCTCGCCGTTCGGCAGGACGACCTCCAAGCCGCAATGCGCATCGAAGTGATTGCGGAACTGCGGGCGCGTGTAGCCGCCTCCGCGATCGAGCGCGTTGCCGACGAGGCTGCCCCAACCCGGATCGGGAACGTCCACCCACACCTTGAGGCCGCGCTCCTCGATGTGGCGGTACAGGTCGAAGTAGCTGACGCCCGGCTCGACGAGGCAGGAGGCGTTGTCCTCGCTCACCTCGAGGATGCGGTTCATGCGCTTCAGGTCCACCACGACGCAACCCGAGTACGCGGGGGCCGAGCCTCCGTAGCCCAAGTTCCGGCCCGTCGAGATGGGATAGAGCGGCACCTGGTGGCGGTTCGCCGCGCGGACGATGCTCTGGACTTCCTCGACGGTGGTCGGCGCGACGGCGGCCGCGGCCCAGCGCTCCTCGGGCTCTCCGAGAAAGGGCGAGAAATCGTCCCGGTACAGGTCGAGATCCTCCTCGCTCGTGAACACCCACTCCTTGCCGACCGCCTGCTCGAACTCCGCGATCGCCGCCGCGAAGGCCTCGCTCCCGACGCCGGGCGGAGTCCTCATACCCGCTCCGGGGCGCGCGCCGCGGGAGCGATGACCCACGCGTGGAGCGGTGCGGAACACCCCGCCGGGGAGCGAGGCTCGGCAGCAGGCGGCGCGCACGGCAGTCCTCCCCAGCCGCGCCGTGACTCGATCCGGGCGAGGAGCGCTGCGAAATCCGCGACCGCGAGCGGTGCGAGGGCGCCGTGGTAGACGACTCGCATGCGGTGGTCCCACGCGAGCCGCTCGAGGCAGAAGAGCGCCGCGTAGGCCGTGAGCCCCGCGATCGGTCGCGCCTGCCGTCTCCAAAGGGGATGAAGCTCGGCGAGCCAGAAGTCAGTCAGATCGCCTCGCACGCCGCGCGCCGGCAGGCCGCGGCGGCGCGCCTCGTTGCCAAAGCGCACCGCCTCGGCGAAGCGCTCATCGAAGAGGACGGCATGAAGCGGCACCCGATCTGCGGCGCGCCGCGCGCGAGTCGTGCCCGAGCGCTGCGGCACGGGCTCGGCCGCGGGCGCCGGCGCCTCGATGGGGACTCCCGAGGCGGCTTCGCCGCGCACGGCCGGCGTGATGAGGAAGGCGGCGAGCGAGCCCGCGACGCCCGTGCCGAGAAAGCCTCTTCGGGTGAGCATGGGGCTACTCCGCGGCCGCGAGGGCCATGTCGGACAGGCGCTGAAACCGCTCGATGTTGTCACCTTCGTTGATGACGCCTGCCGTGAGACAGACGAAGGTGAGATCGAGCTTCGGGTCCACCCAGAAGAGC
This sequence comes from Gammaproteobacteria bacterium, assembly GCA_030040575.1. Taxonomy (GTDB): domain Bacteria; phylum Pseudomonadota; class Gammaproteobacteria; order Steroidobacterales; family Steroidobacteraceae; genus JASHUC01. The sequence goes on along the minus strand of JASHTK010000241.1, from coordinate 6,837 downwards.
GTGCTGCCGGCCCCGGTGTGCCCGAACGTGCGGGGTGAGGCGAGCGTGCCGAACTGATGCGGACAGAGCGCCTCGCCCCGCAGGAAGAACCCAAGACCGATGTACGCGGGGTACGGCCGCCCGCCTCTCGAGAGCGCGAGCGCCTGGTAGAGCTCATTCGGCTTGTCCGCCGTCCGGTTGAGCGTCGCCTGATCGAGGAGCGCGGGCGAGAGGATCCTCGCGCCGTCGAGCGCGCCGCCCCGCCGCAGCATCTCGGCAAAGCGCAGCAGGTCCGGGACGCTCGAGACGGCGCCCACCCAGGGCATCTCGGCGTGCTCCTCCTCGAACGCCCCGTTCGGCCCGAGATTGCCGTGGCCGAGGTGCTCGATCGGCATCGGGTCGATGAAATGCGGCACCACGTGGCGGGCCTTCAGATCCGCGCGGACCCCGATCGAGGAGTCGCGCATCCGCAGCGGCCCGAAGAGCTCCTCCTCGACGAGCCGCCGGTAGCTGCGCCGCGCCGGGTCGACCCGCCGCACGGCTTCGCCCATCAGGGCGTGGGCGGCCATCGGCGCGTAGGTCACCCGCTCGCCGGGCGGCGCCTCGCACTGCAGCTCCGCGCAGATGGCCGCGACGACCTCCTCGAGCCGGTCGATGTACATCCCCGGGCGGGGCAGGAAGACCGAGGGCAGCCCGGAGCTGTGCGTGAGGAGGTCGTAGAAGGTGATCGTCTCGCGCAGGCCGCCCGAGAGCTCCGGAATCACCGCGGAGACCCGCGTGGTCAGGGCGAGCTCGCCGCGCTCGATCGCGCGGAAGACGAGGGCGTTGGTGAACGCCTTGGTGATGGAGAAGAGGCTGAACACCGAGTCGGTTCGCAGCGCCCGGCGTCCCTCCCGGTCGCCGTGGCCGACGGCTCCGATCAACGCCGTCACGCCGTGCCGCGCCACGGCGATGACCGCGCCGAAGTAGCGCCCGTGCCCGACATCCGCCGCGATCGCCGCCTCGAGGCGCCGCAACCGCTCGCTCGACAGTCCACACCCGGGGTGGATCTCCGCCATCCGCCGCTCTCTCCCCCGAAAGGCACGCGCGCGCCCGTGCCGGCCTTCAGCGTTCGTCAGATGCGCTCCGGAGCGATTCTACAACAGCACCCGGCCGGCGAGGCCCAGGGCGGTCCGCCCGGGGCCGCATCGAAGGATCGTTGCGGACCGTCCACGTATAATCGCGCTCCGATGCAGAACGGTTCTCCCGCCCGCACGACGCGCGCCGAGCTCTATGCCGCGCTCGATGCCTATCTCGCCGCGCTCGAGGCGCGCGATCCCGAGCGATGCCGCTGGGCGGATGAGGTGCGCCACACCGAGAACAACGTGGAGCTCATGATCGGCGACGGATTGTGGGGCACGATCACCGGACGCGGGCCGTACGACTTGCGGTTCGCGGACGTCGAGACGGGCCAGGTCGGGTTCTTCGGCAGCATCGTCGAGACCCGGGACGAGTCCCCCTTTGCGCTGCGGATCCGGGTCGCGGCAGGCGCGATCTCTGAGGTCGAGACGGTCGTCGTGCGCGCCGCGGACTCGGGACTGAAGTTCCCCGATCCGGCGTTCGAGAGCAAGCCCGTGCTCAACGAGATCCTCGCTCCCGGCGAGCGCGTGCCTCGCGCGCGCATGATCTCACTCGCGGACGGCTACTTCGACACGCTGCAGCTCAACGACGGGACGATCCACACCCGCATCCATGCGCACTGCGCTCGGGTGGAGAACGGCGTGCGGACCACGCACAACCCGGCCCTGACGCTCATCTCCGTCGCCCGGCTCGGCTGCGAGGAGCAGCTGCGCCTCGGCTACTACCGCTACGACGACCGGCTCCGGGCGCGGCGCTATGAGCTCATCGATGAGGAGCGGGGACTCATCCTCGCCCGAGCCTTCATCGATCATTGCGGCCGGCTCGGCCGATACCGGCTCACGGACGGCACCGATGTCGAGTCTCCCGTGCGGCGGCCGCACAGCTTCTACGTGCTCGAGCTGTTCAAGATCAGGGAGGGCGCCATCGAGCAGATCGAGGCCAATTTCATCACCGTACCGTATCGGATGCGCTCGCCCTGGGACGAGCCCTGCAGGCGGGCGGCGGATGCGGGATAATCTAAAGGCGCCCGTGTCCTTCCCCGCGTGAACGAGGTGACCACGATGAGAGCCCCCCTGAGAGCCTGCGTTGCGATCGCGCTCCTCCTCCCCCTTGCGGCGCTCGCCCAGGCGCCGCCAGGCGTTGCGCGAGGCACCATCGAGGCGCTCGCGGGCGATACGCTCACCTTGCAAACCGATGCGGGTGACACCGAGACGATCGCCCTCGCCCCGAATTGGAACGTGACCGTCCTCAAGCCGGTGAGCATCGAGGCGATACAGCCCGGGAGCTTCATCGGCACCGCGGAGATGCCGCAGAGCCGGCACACCGGCCGCTCGATCGAGGTGCACGTCTTTCCTCCCGGGGTCAAGGCGGGCGAGGGGCACTATCCGTGGGATCTGCGCAAGGGCTCGATGATGACGAACGGCACCGTCGGCAAGGTGACGGCGAGCCCGGGAGGGCGGGTGCTCATCGTGAGCTACCCGCACGGGCAGCGCCGCATCATCGTGCCGAAGAGCGTGCCGATCGTCGAGCTCACGAACGGGGACCGCTCGCTCGTGCGGCCCGGCATCCCGGCCTTCCTCATCGTCGCGCGAACGCCGAGCGGCGGGCTCGCCTCGAGCGGCATCGCGATCGGCGAGAACGGCGCGAAGCCCCCGATGTGAGCGAGCGGCGCGTGTGATCGATCGAGGCGGGGCGGCCGAGCGCATGCTGCGCGGTGGACGCCGCGCGGTGTACCGCCACCCGCTCGCGGTCCGCGTGTGGCACTGGATCAACGCGCTCTGCCTGCTCGTGCTGCTCGTGAGCGGACTGCAGATCTTCAACGCCCATCCGGCGCTTTACTGGGGCAAGGCCTCGACGTTCGGCAAACCCTGGCTCGCGCTCGGGACGGGCGACGCACCGGCGTTTCCACCGTGGATCACGCTGCCTCCGTGGCAGGATCTCGCGGGCGGACGGCACTGGCACTTCTTCTTCGCGTGGATCTTCGCCGTGAACGGCGGCCTCTACGTGCTCTACGCGATCGCGGGCCGCCGGGTGCGCCGCGTGCTGCTGCCGACCCGCGCCGAGCTCGCGAGCCTCGGCCGGTCGCTCGCCGATCACCTGCGGCTGCGGTTCCCGCGCGGGGAGGCGGCTCGCGAGTACAACCCGCTGCAGAAGCTCGCCTACCTCGCCGTGATCTTCGGGCTGTTGCCGCTCATGCTCGCGAGCGGGCTCACGATGTCGCCCGGCCTCGATGCCCGCTTCCACTTTCTCACCGTCCTGTTCGGCGGGCGCCAGTCGGCCCGCACGGTGCACTTCCTCACCGCCTGGACGATCGTGGCATTCTTCCTCATTCATATGCTCGCCGTGCTCGCCGCGGGCCCGCTCAACGAGATGCGGGCGATCATCACCGGGTGGTTCGTGATCGGCCGCAAGGGGGAGACGTGAGCGGACCGCTCGCGAGCCGGCGCCGCTGGCTGCAGCGAGCGCTCGCCGCGGCGGGCACGCTCACGCTCGGCGCATGCGAGCGCCTCGCCAACTCCGAGCGCGTCTCCTCGGCGCTCGACGCCGAGGAGACCTGGACGCGGCGCGCGCAGCGCTGGCTGCTCGGTCGCGCCGCGCTCGCGCCGGAGTACTCCGAGCGGGACATCTCGCAGGACCCCCGCTCGAACGGCACGAGCGATCCGGACACCGATGCGTACAACGCGCTCGCTCAGGGCGGGTTCGCCGCCTGGCGGCTCGCGGTGGGCGGACTCGTCGAGCGGCCGCTGCGACTGTCGCTCGAGGACTTGCGCGGCATGCCCGCCCGCACGCAGATCACGCGGCACGACTGCGTCGAGGGCTGGAGCTACATCGCCAAGTGGACGGGCACGCCGCTCGCTGCGGTGCTCGCACGCGCGGGGCTTGCGGCGCGGGCTCGATACATCGTCTTTTACTGCGCGGACACGCTCGAGATCACCCTCGATGGCACCGGCCAGTACTACGAGTCGATCGACCTCGTCGATGCCCTGCACCCGCAGACGATCCTCGCCTACGCGATGAACGACCATCCACTGCCCATCCCGTACGGCGCGCCGTTGCGGCTGCGCCTCGAGCGCCAGCTCGGATACAAGATGGCGAAGTACATCATGGCGATCGAGGCGGTCGAGAGCTTCAAGGGCATCTCGCGCGGCAGCGGCGGCTTCTGGGAAGACCGCGGCTACGAGTGGTACGCGGGCATCTGAGCGGCCGAGCTCGCCTGCTCTTGAGCCCGAGGGCGGGCTTCCGGCGGGCCCCGCACCCGCGCGAGAATAGCGGCCGCTCGCCACCCCACGCGAGGCAATCCCATGGCCGACACCGTCTTCGCGAAGATCATCGCCGGGCAGATCCCGAGTCACAAGGTGTACGAGGATGCGCACGTGCTCGCGATCCTCGACATTGGGCCGCTCACCCGCGGCCACACGCTCGTCATTGCGAAGGAGCCCGCCGAGACCCTCGGTGAGCTCTCGGACGAGTCCGCCGCGGCCGTCGGGCGAGTGCTGCCGCGCCTGTGCCGGGCGGTCGTCGCGGCGACCGGCGTGCGCGATTACAACGTGCTCGAGAACAACGGCGCGGCCGCGCATCAGGCCATTCGGCACGTGCACTTCCACATCATCCCGAAGCCGAGCGAGGCGGAAGGGCTCGGCATCGGCTGGCCGGCTGCGGGCCTCGGCCGCGATGCCGCGGAGCTTGCCGCGCGCATCCGGGCGGAGGTGCGCTGAGAGCCGGCCTCAGGGCGCCTCGGAGCCGCCCGTGCGGAGCGGCTACTGCGGCGGCGGTCCCTCGCTCACCTGCACCATCTCGTCCGGACGCATCCACTTGCGGAAGGCGGCCTCGACGTCCCCCGCGGTGAGCTCGATGTAGCGGCGGGCCGCACGGCTCGGCTCATCGAGGGGCAGACCGAGCTCCCGGCGCTCGATGAACTCGCTCGCGATGGCATCGACGCTCGACTCCTGAAGCGGGATCTCGTGCAGCAGCAGCGACTTCACGCGCGCGAGCTCCTCGCGGCCGGCCGGCGCGGTCTGCATCGACCGCACCTCCCGCAGTGCGATGGCGGCTGCCTTGCTCACGTTCTGCGGATCGCTTGCGAACTCGATCGAGTAGACCGACCGGGTCCGCCCGGCCTCGAGCTCGGAGCCGACGCCGTACACGAGGCCCGTGTTCTTGCGCAGCTGGATGCTGAGGCGGGTCGAGTAAAAGCCCCCGCCGAGCACGGCGCTGCCGAGGCTCAGCGCGTAGTACGCCGGATCGGAGCGCGTGATCCCGAGGGTTTGCGAGAGCAGGACGATGTCCTGCACCCGGCTCGCATCCGGCACGTTGATCAGGCTGCGCCGGTTGGGCGGCACCGGCGGCAAATCGGTCTCGGGCTGCGCGCCCTGCGCCGTCCAGTCGCCGAAGTATCGCGCGACGGTCGCTTGCGCCTGCTCGACCGGCACCTTGCCGATCACGACGATCGTCGTCAGATCCGGGCGGAAGACCCTGCGGTAGTAGGCGCGCACGTCCCCGATCGTGAGCGAGCGCACGGTCTGCGGCGTCGCATCGCGCAGGCTCGGATCGGTCGGCGGAAACAGGGCGCGGTCGAGCGAGCGGCGCGTGAGAAAGCCGGGGCTGTGGTCGCGCGCGGCGACGACCTGCGCGAGCTGGCTTTGCACGATGCTCATCGCCTCGGGCGGCAGGGCGGGGTGCAGCTCGTTGTCGGCGAGCAGCTCGACGGCGCGGTCGAGATGCTCGCTCAGGGCCTGCACGAGGAAGTCGGTGCCGCCGCGCTCGCTCGCGCCGATGTCATCGAGCGCTCGCGCGTACGCGAGCCGCCCCAGCCGCTCGCTGCCGTAGGAGAACAGCTCATCGAGAATCGAGGAGACGCCGTCCTCTCCGGGCGGGGTCTCGGTCTGCGGCCGGTTGCGGATGTGGCCGAACACGCTCACCGTGTCGCTCACGTCCTCGGGCTCCACGATGAGGGTGATGCCGTTCGCGAGCCGCGTGACGATCGGGTGCGTCGTCGCGGCAGGCACCGTGAGTCGGCTCACGGCCGCCTGCGCCCAGGCGGGCAGAGTGGTCGCAGTCGCCTCGCCGAGGGAGATGCTCTCCTGGCCGCCGAAGCCGCCGCTCGCCCGAATCGGCGGGCCCGATCCCTGCGGCAGCATCACGGCCGACACGGCATCGCTCAGGTCGAGATACTCGTGCGCGACCCGGTTCACGTCGGCCACCGTGACCCGATCGATCCGCGCGAGATCCTCCTCCGGCGAGCGCAATCCGTAGAGCGCGATCGCGTCCGACCAGACCGAGGCGAGCCCCTCGATGGAGTTCTTCAGGAACTCGGTCTCGCGCCGCTCCTGCAGCTTCGCGGCGGCGACCAGATCGGGCGGCACGCCGTCCCGCGCCACCTTGGCGAGAATGGCGCGCACGTTGCTCTCGAGAGCCTGCGGATCGGCACCGACGGGGAAGGCGGCGACGACGTAGGCGAGTCCGGCCCGCGGCAGCGGATCGAGCTCGAAGTCGGCATCGAGCGCCTTGCCCTGCGGCACGAGGCCGTAGAGCGCGAAGCGGCGGCTGCTCAGCACATCGGCCAGCACCTCGAGCGCCGGGAAGTCCGGGCTGTCGAGTCCGGGCACGCGCACCGCGATCATCTGGGTGCCGGTGGGCTGGTCCGTGGTGACGGTGAACGACGCCGCGTGGATGGGCCGCAGCGCGACTTTCGGCCGCGCCGGCAGGGTCTTGCGGGGAATGCTGCCGAAGAGCTGCCTC
>JASHTK010000240.1 GCA_030040575.1 Gammaproteobacteria bacterium | reverse complement strand
CCGAAATAGATTGAAGAGGATGCGGGGCGGATCGGCCGGATTCGCCGAGCGCAGCGTCACCTCGCCGCGGCTGTCTTCGTGGATCATGGAGACCGCGACCGCGAGGGCGTGCGCGGGCGGGTGGAGGCTCGGGTACCAAATCCGCGCGCCGGGCGTCGCCGCCGCGCCTCCGGCGGGGCAAGTGAGCTGCATGTCCGGACGGTCGAGCCGCGGATCGGTGCGCAGAAACACGTTCCCGGCGCATGCATTGGTCGCGAACGGCCCCGTGCCGAAGACCGCCCAGCGGATCACCGAGATCACGGCGCGGTCCGCGCGCAGCTGCGAGAGAAACGTCTTCGGCCGGGCGGCGTTCAAGGTGAAGGAGAGAGGATGCTCGATCAGGTTCTTCCCGACGCCCGGCAGATCGAGCGCCGGCTCGATGCCGTGCGCGCGCAGCTCCTCGGCCGGTCCGATGCCCGAGAGCAGCAGCATCTGCGCCGAGCCGTAGACCCCGCCCGCGAGCACCACCTCGCGCTCGGCGCGCACTCGGCGCAGCCGGCCCGCCTGCCGGTACTCGAGGCCGACCGCGCGCCCGCGCTCGAGGAGCACGCGGCAGACGAGCGCGTGGGCGCGCACCGTGAGGTTGCTCCGCCGCATCGCCGGGTACAGGAACGCGCGCGCAGCGCTCGCGCGCCGCCCGCGGCGGGTCGCGGTCATCTCCATCCGCATGAACCCCTCGGAGTGCTCGCCGTGGTAATCCAGGGTCACCGGATAACCGGCCGCCGCGGCGGCCTGCCCGACCACGTCCGTGAGCACGTAGGAGGCCTTGGGGACCGTCACCTCGAGCTCCCCCGACCCGCCGTGGTACGGGCCCTCGCCGAGCCAGCTGCGCTCGGAGCGCTTGAAGTAGGGCAGCACGTCGGCGTAACCCCATCCCTCGAGCCCGAGGGCCCGCCAGTCGTCGTAGTCGCGACGGTGGCCGCGCGCGTAGACGAGGCCGTTGATCGAGGATGAGCCGCCGAGCGCCTTGCCGCGCAGCACCGGGATGCTGCGGCCGAGGAGCCCCGGCTCGGGCTCGCTCACGTAGCCCCAGTTGAGCCTCGCGGCGGAGGCGTACGCGGGGAACGCGACGGGCATGTCCACGAACAGGCCTCGTGCGGGTCCGCCCGCCTCGAGGAGCAGGACGGTCGCTTCGCTCCCCTCGGAGAGCCGGCTCGCGAGCACGCAGCCGGCCGATCCGGCCCCGGCGATCACGTAGTCGAAGGAGTCCTCGCCCGCGCCGGTCGCCGCACCGTGCAAGGCCGCTCCCTCAGGCGCCGCGCCGCCGCTCCAGCGCTAGCGCTGGTCGGCGACCTCGTCGAACTGGATGGTCGGCATCACGTCGGTGAAGTTCGGCACGTCGGCGATGAGCTCCTCGGTGTGCCGCCCCTGCGCTTCCTCGAAGGCCTTCTGATCGCCGATCCAGAAGTTGACGGTCGCGACGTACGGGGGCTTGCCGCCGTCCGGGCCGCTCAAGCCCCTGCGCAGCTCGTACTTGGCGATGCCCTTGCCGTAGAGCCTCATGATGAGCGTCGCGTGCTTGTGCTTGTAGTACTCGAAGTCGAAGCGCACGCCGTCCTTGTTCGGGTACAGCACGGTGATGCAGCGCATGGGTCGGGTGCTCCGCGTTCGGTAGTGACACGCGGGATTATCGGCACGTTCGCCCCGCGCGACAACCCGGGCGGCTCACTCGTTGGCCGCGGGCACGGCGGCCGGCCCCCGCCCGCCCCGCGCGCGCTGCGGTCCATCGAGGGGATCGCCCATGAGCCGGCGCACGGTGACGTAGAACACCGGAACGAACAGCACGCCGAGGATCGCCGCCGTCACCATGCCGCCCGCCACGCCGGTGCCGATGGCATGGCGCGCGTTCGCCCCGGCGCCGATCGAGACGACGAGCGGCATGACCCCGAGGATGAACGCAAAGGACGTCATGAGGATGGGACGGAAGCGCAGCCGCGCCGCCTCGACCACCGCGTCGTGGAGCGTTCGGCCGCCCGCATGCTGGGTCACGGCAAACTCGACGATGAGGATCGCGTTCTTCGCGGCAAGCCCGATGATCGTGATGAGCCCGACCTTGAAGAACACGTCGTTCGGCAGCCCCCGCAGGTGCGCGGCGAGGATCGCCCCGAGCATGCCGATCGGCACGACGAGCATGACGGCGAGCGGAATCGACCAGCTCTCATAGAGGGCGGCGAGCGCGAGATAGACGACGAGGATCGACAGGCCGAAGAGGAGGGGCGCCTGGGCGCCCGAGACGATCTCCTGGAGCGACTGGCCCGCCCAGTCAAAGCCGATGCCGCGCGGCAGGCTCTCGCGCACGATCCGCTCCATCTCCTGCATCGCCTCACCGGAGCTGTAGCCGGGCGCGTTCGAGCCGGTGATCTCGACCCCCGAGTAGCCGTCGTAGCGCGTGAGGCTCGTCGGCGCGACCTCCCAGCGCGCGTGCACGACGCTCGAGAGCGGAATCATGTTCGCGATCGTCGGCGTGCCGGCCGTCCCGGAGGAGGTAAAGGCGTCCGCGGCGCTCGCGGCGGTCGTGTCGGTCGCGCTCGCGGGCAGCGTGCTCGGAATGTAGAAGTGGCTGAGCGCCTCCGGGGTCATGCGGTAGGGCGCATCCGCCTGCAGGAGCACCCGCATGATGCGGCCCTGGTAGAAGAAGTCGTTCGCGTAGACGGGCGCGAGCATGAGCTGCAGCGTCGTGTACACATCGCTCACCGAGAGCCCCATCGCCTCCGCCTGCACGCGGTCCACATCGAGGTGCAGCTGCGGCGCATCGGCGAGCGTGTTGAGCTGCAGGTTGGTGAGCACCGGGGACGCCCGCGCCTGCTGCAGGAGCGCGCTCTGCGCCTGCATCAAGGTCGCGTGCCCGAGGCCTGCGCGGTCCTCGAGATAAAAGTCGAAGCCCCCGAAGTTGCCGAGGGAGCGGATCGTCGGCAGGTTCACCGCAAAGACGTCGGCGTCGTGAATCCTGCGGCCGAGCGCCGCATTCGCCCACCGGATGAACTCGTCGGCCTTCATGCTGCGCTCATCCCAGGGCTTCAGGCGCACGAACGCGAGGCCCACGTCCTCGCCCTGGCCGATGAAGCTAAAGCCGGTCACCTGCATCACGATGTCGACCGCGGGATTCTCGTGCAGGATCTGCCCGACTCGGCGCAGCACGTCGGTCGTGCGGCTCATGGTCGAGCCGGGCGGGGTCTGCACGATCACGTAGGCGTAGCCCTGATCCTCATCGGGCAGAAAGCCTCCGGGCAGGCGCACGAACAGGTACGCGCCGAGCGCGAGGAGCACGGCGAAGGCGGCCATCCAGCGCGGGGCGTGGCCCACCGAGAGCCGCACCCGCCGCACGTAGGCCGCGAGCGAGGCCTCGTACGCCTTGTTGAAGGCGCGAAAGACGACGTTTGGCTTGAGGTGCGCAGGCCGCAGCAGCGTCGCGCACAGCGCGGGGGTGAAGGAGAGCGCGAGGAAGGCCGAGAACAGCATCGAGATGGCGATGGTGAGCGCGAACTCCCGATAGATCGCCCCGACGCTGCCCGCCTGCAGCGCGCTCGGAATGAACACGGCCGCGAGCACCAGGGTGATCGCGACGATCGCCCCCGTGATCTGCCCCATCGCCTTGCGCGTCGCCTCGCGCGGCGGGAGCTGCTCCTCGCGCATGATGCGCTCGACCGACTCGATCACGACGATCGCATCGTCCACGACGATGCCGATCGCGAGCGCGACGCCGAAGAGGCTCAACGTGTTCATCGAGAACCCGACGGCGTACATGCCCATGAACGCGCCCATGAGGGCGACCGGCATCACGAGCGTCGGGATGAGCGTTGCGCGCAAGCTCTGCAGGAAGATGAGCATGGTCACGAAGACGAGGAACACCGCGCCGACGAGCGTGAGGGCGACCTCGCGGATCGAGATGGTGATGAACTGCGCCTGGTCGAACGGCACGAACCAGGACACCCCCGCGGGGAAGGCCGGCTGCAGCTGCGCCATCCGCGCCTTGACGGCCTGCTCGACTTTGAGCACGTCGGCACCGGGCAGCGCCTGGATGCCGAAGCCGGCGATCGGGACGTCATCGATGCGCAGGTCGTGCCCGAACTGGAAGGGCGCGAGCTGAACGCTCGCGATGTCCTTCACGCGCACGGTCGTCCCGTTCGTGTCCGCGCGGACGATGATGTCGGCGAACTGCTCGGGCGAGGTGAATCGACCGAGCGTGCTCACGGTGAGCGAGAGCTGCTGGCCGGGGACGGAGGGCATCGCCCCGATCGAGCCCGCCGCCACCTGCACGTTCTGGTCCTCGACCGCGGCGAGCACCTGGGCGGGGGAGAGCCCGTAGGCGTGCAGCTTGTCCGGATTGAGCCAGATCCGCATGGCGTACTCGGAGCCGTACTGCTGCGCGGAGGCGACCCCGTCCACCCGGGTGATCTGATCGATCACCTGGGAGGCGAGGATATTGTTGAGCGCCCAGGAGTCGAGCCGGCCGTCGTCGGACCGCAGCGCGATGACCATGATCTGTCCGGCGCTTTGCTTGAACACCGAGATGCCCTGCTGGTTCACCTCCTCCGGCAGGCGCGGCTCGGCGAGCTGCACGCGCGCCTGGGCCTGCACGGCGGCGATGTCGGGGTTGGTGCCCGGCTCGAACGTGAGGGTGATCTGCGAGTTGCCGAGGGAGTTCGAGGTGGAGGTGAAGTAAAGGAGGTGATCGAGGCCCGTGAGGTTCTGCTCGATCACCTGCGTCACGGTCTGCTCGACCGTCTGCGCGTTCGCGCCGGGGTAGTTCGCGTTGACGGCGATCTGCGGCGGGGCGATGTCCGGATACGCCTCGACCGGCAGCCGGGCGATCGCGATGAGGCCGCCGAGCGTGATCAGAATCGCGATGACCCAGGCGAAGACCGGGTGATCGATGAAGAAGCGTGCCATGGTGCTCGGCGGACTAGCCCTGCGGCGCGGCGGCGCCGGCGATCGTCGGCTCGGGCACGTAGGGCACCGCCCGCGCGATCGTCCCGGGCTTCACCTTGTCCACGCCGGAGACGATCACCTGCTCGCCGCCCGCGAGGCCCTCGGTCACGATCCAGTCCGTGCCCGACATCGCGTCGGCCTCGACCCGCTTCACGGCGACCTTGCCGTCCTCGCCGACGACCTGGACGTACGCGCCCGCCGAGTCGCGCCGCACGGCCTGCTGGGAGATGAGGAACGCATGAATGCGCCGGCCGAGCAGCAGGCGGATGTTGACGAACATGCCGGGGTAGAGCAGCCGCTCGGGGTTCGGCACGATGCCGCGGAAGGCGAGCGCGCCGTTCGTCGGATCGACGCTGACATCGGCGAAGTCCACCGTGCCGAGCTCGGGATACGGCTGCCCGTCCGGCAGGATCACCTGAAGATTCGCCTTGTCGTGGTCGGCGAGCGTGACATCACCCGTGCGCTCCTGCTCGCGCAGCCGCAGGATCTCATCGGCCGGGCGATCGAAGTTCACGTAGAGCTCATCGATCTGCTCGATCGTCGTGAGGAGCGTCGCCTCGCCCTGCCCGACGAGGGCGCCCTCGGTCACGGCCTGCTGGCCGGAGCGCCCCGAGATCGGCGCGCGCACGGTCGCGTAGCCGAGATTGATGCGGGCGGCCTCGACGTTCGCCTGCGCCTGCTGCACGGACGCCGCGGTCGAGCGCTCGCTCGCGACGCTGTTGTCGAGATCCGAGCGCGCGATGAGCCCGCTCGGCAGCAGGGCGCGATCGCGGTCCGCCGTGACGTGTGCGTTCTTCGCGTTCGCCTGCGCCTCGGCGAGCGCGGCGAGGGCCGCATCGAGCGCCGCCTTGAGCGGCGCAGGGTCGATGAGGAACAAGGGCTGGCCCTCGCGCACCTCGGAGCCCTCGCGGTAGAGGCGCTTCAGCAGAATCCCGGCCACCCGGGCGCGCACGTCGGCGGTGCGAACGGGCGAGAGCCGTCCGACCACATCTCGCGTCAACGGGACCGATGCGGATTGCACGCGCACGACGCCGACCTCGGGGGGTCCTACGTGGGAGGTCTCGGGGGCCTTGCCGCACCCGGCCGCAAGGAGGAGCGCGGCGAGGGTCGCGCTGCGAAGCGGAAGCGACTCCATGGTGAGGATGCTCGAGTCCTTCAAGGTGGGGGCCGGTCGGCGCTCGGTGCAATCGCTCATTCTAGCGAAGCCATCCGCCGCCGTATCGCCGCATGGCTTCGGGCTGGGCGAGCCCTGTTCTCGCGCGTCAACGCAACGTGGACGCGCGAGCACATCGGCGCGCCGCGGCACCGTCCGCGCGCAGGCGTTGATTGCGCAAGGGGAGTGTTGCACGATCGGCTTGGCGGATGAGCCGCCCCCGGCACCCGCATGCCGAATACGAGCAGGATGACCCGATGAGCGTCACGACCCGCGAGCCCCTTCCCGTGCGCAACCCGCGCACGGGCGAGATCGACCTGCACATCACTCCGGCCTCCGACGCCGAGATCGCAGCCGCCTGCGAGCGGCTGCGCAAGGCGCAGGGCGCCTGGGGCCGGGCGCCGATCGAGCATCGGATCGCGGTGCTCAAGCACTGGGCGGAGCGGCTGCGTGCGCACCGAGCAGCCCTCGTCGAGGCGGACTCGATCGACACCGGCTACGGCCAGATCTCCCAGGTCGCCCCGGACATGGTGATCGGGGCCATCACGCGCCTCGCCGCGCAAGCCCCCGGCATCCTCCAGCAGCTGAAGCGCTCGGGCCGCTCCCCGCCGATGCCGCACATCCACTTCGACACCAATCTCAGGCCGTATCCGCTGCTCGGGGTGATCGGGCCGTGGAACGCCCCGCTCATGCTCTCGACGCTGCACGCGATCCCGGCGCTCTTCGCCGGCTGCGCAGTGATCGTCAAGCCGAGCGAGGTCGCGCCACGCTTCGTCCGTCCGATGATGCAGACGATCGAGGAGGTGCCGGAGCTGCGCGAGGTGCTGACGTTCGTGCTCGGCGACGCCGCGACCGGACAGTCGATCATCGAGCACGTGGACATCGTCAATTTCACCGGCAGCGTGCCGAACGGGCGCAAGGTCGCGGAGGCCTGCGCGAAGCGCTTCATCCCGGCGATGCTCGAGCTCGGGGGCAAGGACCCGGTCATCGTCACGCAGAACGCGGACCTCGAGCGGGCCGCGACGGCGGTGCTGCGCGGGGCGGTGACGAGCACCGGGCAGGTGTGCTTCTCGATCGAGCGCATCTACGTGCACGAGTCGGTGCACGACCGCTTCGTCGAGCTGCTCGTGAAGGAGGCCGAGCGGGTGGAGCTCAACTATCCGGATGCGACGCGCGGGCAGATCGGGCCGTTCATCGCGGCGCGGCAGGCTCAAATTGTGGACGGGCACATCGAGGAGGCGCTCGCCAAGGGCGCGAAGCTGCGGACGGGCGGCACGTCGTTCAATCTCGGCGGGGGCCTTTACATGCGCCCGACGGTGCTCGTCGAGGTGAATCACGACATGCAGATCATGCGCGATGAGACCTTCGGACCGGTGATGCCGGTCATGCGGTTCCGGACCGAGGAGGAGGCGGTCCGGCTCGCGAACGATACCTACTACGGGCTGTCGGCCGCGGTGATCGCCGGCAGCGAGACCGAGGCGCGCCGCATCGCCGACCGCATCGATGCGGGGGTCGTGAGCGTGCAGGACACCTTCCTCACGTTCGCGGGCTTCGGGGTGGCGGAGTGGGAGTCGTTCAAGTTCTCCGGGATGGGCGGCCGCGGGGCGGGGATGCTCGGCTTCATGCGCAAGCAGGCCGTGCTCATCAACACCGGGGAGCCGGAGAGCATGATCGAGGCGCCGCTCAAGGCGACGGCCTGACCCGCTCGGGCCGACCATCCGAGGGTCCGCCGTGCACCGAGTGCTCAGGAGAGACATGCTCGCCGCCGCGCTGCCCGGCCTCGCTGCCGCGGTGCTCGGTCTTGCCGCGAGCGCTGCGCGGGCCGATGGCCTCAAATGCACGCTCTCCTTCAGCTTGAGAGGCTGGGCGGCGTTCTATCAGACGGCGAGCGGCCGCGGCACGCTCCACTGCTCCGACGGCCGCTCGATGCGTGTGCGACTCGAGGCGAAGGGCGGCGGGGTCACCGTGGGGAAGTCCGTCGAGTCCGGCCACGGCGATTTCTCCCCGGTCGCCCGCATGAGCGATCTGCTCGGCTCGTACGTCGCGGCCGAGGCGCACGCCGGGGCCGTCCACTCGGCGCAGGTGCAGGCGATGACCAAGGGGGAGGTCTCGCTCGCGCTCTCGGGCAAGGGCCACGGCTGGGAGCTCGGCGTCGCCTTCGGGGAGCTCAAGATCGAGCGCTGACCCTCGTCCGCACCGCCATCATTTGACATAATGTCAGCCGCGGACTGGATGAAGGGATCCTACGGCGCGTCCGCGGCGGTCGCGCCCGCTCGGGCGGAGGTTTACGCACTTCAGCGCCTGCCGTAGAATGCCGCCCCTCGGTGGGTCGGGTGGCGGCACCTTAGGACCCGAGCGGGGGCTGCGAAGCGGCCGCCGCGTGTGTCATGGTGGAAAGCCCCCCGAGGGGCTTTTGTTTTTTTTCAGTCCCTGGCGGGCCCCGCCGCATCGGCGGTGCGAGCGAGCCGTCTCGACGACGGTGAGCGCTGCGGGGTGCTCAAGTGGAAGTGGGCCTTAGGGCCCATTTTTATTTGGAGCGACGGGAGCTTGAAGCTCATGGCGGGGGCCTTGCGTGAGCGGCTCGTCGGCCTCGTTGAGCCGTTGCTGGCTCAGCTCGGCTACGAGCTGGTCGATCTGGAGTACGCACCGGCGCGCGGGCGCGGGGCGCTCAGGATTTTCATCGACAAGCCCGAAGGCGTCGGTCTCGGCGATTGCGAGCGCGCGAGCCGCGAGGTGTCGGCGTTGCTCGACGTCGAGGACCCCATCCCCACGGCCTACACGCTCGAGATGTCCTCGCCCGGTGAGGACCGGGTGCTGCGCACGCGCGCGCACTTCGACCGCTTCCTCGGCTCGCGCGTGTTCGTCGAGCTTGCGGCGCCCCGGGAGGGACGCCGGCGCTACACGGGCGTGCTGCAGTCGGTCACGGAGGAGGGAATCGCACTCGCGGTGGATCGCGAGACCGTGGGGGTGCCGTTCCGCGAGATCGGACGAGCGCGGCTCGCGCCGCTGTGAGGAGCACGATGGTTCGGGCGGGCCCGTGAGAGTCGGGCGCAGCCCATGAGGAGTTGGCTGAAGGCCGTGAGGTACCCGTGAACAAGGAAATCCTGATGGTGGTCGACGCCGTCTCGAACGAAAAGGGTGTGGACAAAGAGGTGATCTTCGAGGCGCTCGAGGCGGCGCTCGCCTCGGCGACGCGCAAGAAGCACGGCGAGGAGTGGGAGGTTCGGGTCGCGATCGACCGCAAGAGCGGGGACTACGAGACCTTTCGCCGCTGGAAGGTGTTCGCCGACGACTCGACCGAGCTCGAGGCGCCCGAGCGCGAGCTGCGCATGGAGGACGCCCTCGACCTCGATCCGAAGGCCGAGCCGGGCGGCTTCGTCGAGCAGCCGATGGAGTCGGTCGGCTTCGGGCGCATCGCCGCGCAGCAGGCCAAGCAGGTGATCGTGCAGAAGGTGCGCGAGGCCGAGCGCGCCCAGGTGGTCGATGCGTACCAGGACCGGGTCGGCCAGCTCGTGAGCGGCGTCGTCAAGCGCGTGGACCGCAACGGCATCTACGTCGATCTCGGCAGCAACGCCGAGGGCTTCGTCCCGCGCACCGACATGATCCCGCGCGAGCAGGTGAAGCCGCAGGACCGCATGAAGGCGCTGCTGAAGGAGGTGAAGAAAGCGACCGAGCAGACCCGCGGGCCGCTGCTGTTCCTCTCGCGCACCGCGCCCGAGTTCCTGATTGAGCTCTTCAAGCTCGAGGTGCCCGAGGTCGGCCAGGGCCTGATCCAGATTCTCGGCGCGGCGCGCGATCCGGGCGTGCGCGCCAAGATTGCGGTGCGCAGCAACGATCCGCGCATCGATCCGGTCGGCGCCTGCGTCGGCATGCGCGGCTCGCGCGTGCAGGCGGTCTCGAACGAGATCGCCGGCGAGCGCGTGGACATCATCCCCTACGATGAGAACCCCGCGCAGTTCGTCATCAACGCGATGTCTCCCGCCGAGGTGATGTCGATCGTCGTCGATGAGGACTCCCACAGCATCGACATCGCGGTCGCGGAGGAGAAGCTCTCCCAGGCGATCGGCCGCGGCGGCCAGAACATCCGCCTCGCGAGCCAGCTCACCGGATGGGATCTCAACGTGATGACCGAATCGGACGCCGAGGCGAAGAGCGAGACCGAGGCCCGCGAGCTCGTCCAGACCTTCATGAAGCAGCTCGACGTCGATGAGGACGTGGCGACGATCCTGGTGCAGGAGGGCTTCTCGACGGTCGAGGAGGTCGCCTACGTGCCGCAGGGCGAGCTCATGGCGATCGAGGAGTTCGACGAGGAGATGGTGAAGGAGCTGCGCAACCGCGCGCGCGACGTGCTGCTCACGCAGGCGATCGCGAGCGAGGAGAACCTCGATCAGTCGATGCCGGCGGACGATCTGCTGCTGCTCGAGGGGATGAGCCCGGACCTCGCGCTCGCGCTCGCGCGGCGCGGCGTGCGCACCCGCGAGGATCTCGCGGAGCAGTCGATCGATGACCTGGCGGACATCGAGGGCCTCGCTCAGGAGGAGGCGGGCCGGCTCATCATGAAGGCTCGCGCCCACTGGTTCGAGGCCGGCCACTGAAGGCCGCGGCGAGGTTCAGCTCATGGCCGACGTAACAGTCTCACAGTTCGCGCAGGTGCTGAAGGTGCCGGTGGACCGGTTGCTCGTGCAGCTCGACCAGGCGGGCATCAAGGTCGCAGGTCCCGACGACCGCATCAGCGATGAGGCGAAGCTCGAGCTCCTCACGCACCTGCGGCGCAGCCACGGGAGCGAGGAGGACGGCGGCTCGCCGCGCAAGATCACGCTGCGTCGCAAGACGCAGAGCGAGCTCAAGCTCGCGAGCGCTCAGGGCAGGGCCCGGACCGTGAGCGTCGAGGTCCGCAGCACCCGCAAGTACGTGAAGCGCGACGTGCTGCAGGAGCAGGCGCGCCAGCACCAGGAGGACCTCGACCAGAGGCGGCGCGAGGCCGAGGAGGTGGCGCGGCTCGAGTCGGAGCGGCTCGAGGCCGAGCGGCGCGAGCGCGAGCGCATCGAGGCCGAGAACCGGCGCCGCATCGAGGAGGAGCAGACCCGCAAGCGCGCTCAGGAGGATGCCCGCAGGCTCGCCGAGCAGCAGGCGCGCGAGGAGGCCGAGCGGCGCGAGCGCGAGCAGCAGCGGCGCACCTCGACCGAGCAGCAATCGCGCGAGCGCCCCGCGCCGCTCGAGGAGGAGCCGGCCGCCGCGGAGACCGAGGACCGCCAGCACACCCGCTACGGGCGCGAGGAGCTGCACGTCGCGACCGACGTGAGCTCGCGCTTCAAGAAGAAAAAGCGCGTGAAGAGCCGCCCGATGCCGGTGAGCGGGGATGCGCGGCATGCCTTTGAGATGCCGACGACTCCGGTCAAGCGCGAGGTGTCGATCGGCGAGACCATCACGGTCGCCGAGCTCGCGCAGAAGATGGCGGTCAAGGCGACGGAGGTCATCAAGGTGCTGATGAACATGGGCACCATGGCGACCATCAACCAGGCGATCGACCAGGACACCGCCGTGCTCGTCGCCGAGGAGCTCGGCCACACGGCGAAGCTGCAGAAGGAAGACCAGATCGAGGCGGATCTGCAGGGGGTCGCCGCCGAGAGCGTGGAGATGCAGCCGCGCCCACCGGTCGTCACCGTCATGGGCCACGTCGATCACGGCAAGACCTCGCTCCTCGATTACATCCGCCGCTCGCAAGTGGCGGCCGGCGAGGCGGGCGGCATCACGCAGCACATCGGCGCCTACCGCGTCGAGACGCCGAAGGGCCCGATCACCTTCCTCGACACGCCGGGCCATGCGGCCTTCACGGCGATGAGGGCCCGGGGAGCCAAGGTGACCGACGTGGTGGTGCTCGTCGTCGCGGCGGACGACGGGGTGATGCCGCAGACGATCGAGGCGATCCAGCACGCTCGCGCGGCGAGCGTCCCGATCGTCGTCGCGGTCAACAAGATCGACAAGAGCGACGCGGATCCCGACCGGGTGCGGACCGAGCTCGCCAAGCAGGAGGTGATCCCGGAGGACTGGGGCGGCCAGAGCATCTTCGTCAACGTCTCCGCCCGGACCGGTGCGGGGGTCGAGGCGCTCCTCGAGGCGATCCTGCTGCAGGCGGAGATCCTCGAGCTGCAGGCGCCGGTCGGAGGGCTCGCGGCGGGCGTCGTGATCGAGTCGAGCATCGAGAAGGGGCGGGGCGCGGTCGCGACCGTCCTCGTGAAGCGCGGCACGCTGCGCATGGGCGATCCGATTCTCGCCGGCGCCGAGTACGGGCGCGTGCGGGCGATGTTCGATGAGAACGGAGCCGCCGTCGAGGCGGCGCCTCCCTCGACCCCGGTCGCCGTGCTCGGCCTCTCCGGGGCGCCGAATGCGGGAGATGAGCTGCTCGCGGTCGAGAGCGAGCGCAAGGCGCGCGAGGTCGCGGTCTACCGCCAGAGCAAGTCCCGCGACGTGAAGCTCGCGCGGCAGGTGACGCGCGCCGAGGATGTATTCTCGCAGCTCGAGTCGGAGAAGGCCGGGACCATCGCGATCCTGCTCAAGGCGGACGTCCAGGGCAGCGTCGAGGCGCTGCGCGAGGCGCTCACCCGGCTCTCGACGGAGGAGGTGCAGGTGAAGGTCATCGCGAGCGGCGTCGGCGGCATCACCGTGTCGGACGTGCAGCTCGCCGCGGCCTCGGCCGCGCGCATCCTCGGCTTCAACGTCCGCGCCGACGCCGCGGCGCGCGACGCCATGAAGGAGACCTCGGTCGAGGTGCGCTACTACAGCATCATCTACGAGGCGATCGACGATGTGAAACAGATGATGAGCGGCCTGCTGCAACCGGAGGTGAAGGAGCAGATCGTCGGCATCGCGCAGGTGCGCGAGGTGTTCCGCTCGAGCAAGTTCGGCGCGGTCGCGGGCTGCCTCGTCACCGAGGGCTACGTCCGCCGCAACAACCCGATTCGGGTCCTGCGGGACAACGTCGTGATCTTCGAGGGCGCCCTCGAGTCGCTGCGGCGCTTCAAGGACGACGTGAGCGAGGTGCGCGCCGGCACGGAGTGCGGCATCGGGGTGAAGAACTACCAGGACGTGCGCGTCGGAGACCAGATCGAGTGTTTTGCGCGCGTCGAGATCGCGCGCACCGTGCAATGATCGCAGGCTCCCGGCAGCGCAAGCTCGAGGCCGAGCTGCAACGGGCGCTCGCGGAGCTCGTCGGCCGCGAGGTGAAGGACCCGCGGGTCGGTCCCGTCACGATCACCGCGGTCGCCCTCGCGCCCGATCTGGCGACGGCGCGGGTGTACGTCGTCCCCTTCGCCTCGCGCCGCGAGCCGCAGGAGGTCGTGGCCGGGCTCACGCGGGCCGGCGGGTTCCTGCGCGGGCAGGTCGGCCGGCGCCTCGGCCTGCGCCGCGCTCCACGGCTCGAGTTCCTCTTCGACGACACCTTCGATCAGGCGGACCGGCTCTCGAGCCTCATCGGCGGCGCCCTCGAGCCGCGCAAGGTCGAATGATCTGCGGCGTGCTGCTGCTCGATAAGCCGCAGGGGATCTCCTCCAACGGGGCGCTGCAGCGGGTGAAGCGCGCGACGGGCGCGCGCAAGGCGGGCCACGCGGGCAGCCTCGACCCGCTCGCGACCGGCATGCTGCCGATCTGCCTCGGGGAGGCGACCAAGATCGCGGGGGAGCTCGCGGGCGGCCCCAAGCGCTACCGATTCGAGATCGCGCTCGGCGCGCGCACGGACACGGCAGATCGCGAAGGCGCGGTGATCGAGACGGCCGCGGTGCCGGCGCTCGATGCGCCGCTCCTCGAGAGCGTCCTCGGACGCTTTCGCGGCCGCCAGATGCAGGTCCCACCGATGTACTCGGCGCTGAAGCGCGGCGGTACGAGGCTCTACCGCCTCGCGCGCGCCGGAGTCGAGGTCGAGCGGCAGCCCCGCGAGATCGAGATCGTCGAGCTCACGGCGCTCGCGGTGCGCGCCGACGCCTTGGAGCTCGAGACGCTCTGCTCGAAGGGCACCTATGTCCGCGTCCTCGCCGAGGACCTCGCCCGGGCGCTCGGCACCTGCGGGCACTTGGCGCGGCTGCGGCGGCTGTGGGTGAGCCCGTTCGAGGCCGAGCCGATGCACACTCTGGAGGCGGTCGAGGCGACCTGCCGCTCGGGCGGCCTGCCGCGGCTCATCCCGGCCGATCGAGCGCTGCCGATGCTCGCCTCGATCACCGTCCCGCAGTCCGCGGCGGCGAGGCTCGCCCGCGGCGCGCAGATCGCGGGGTCCGAGCCGCACCTCGCCGGCCGCGTGAGGATCTACGACGAGCGGGGCCGGTTCCTCGGGCTCGGGGAGGCCGACGGCCGGGGGACGGTGCGGCCGAAGCGGATGTTCGTTCTTGTGGCAGGGGGGGGCAGCGGGTAGAATGCCGCGCCTCGAAAAGTCAGGGTATGAGAGAAGCTTCCAGGAACGTCGCGCAATGGGCTTGAGCAGCGAGAAGAAAGGCGGGATCGTCGCGCAATTCCGCCGCAGCCCGACGGATACCGGCTCGCCCGAGGTGCAGATCGCGCTCCTCTCGGAGAGGATCAACGGCCTCGGCGAGCATTTCAACGCCCACAAGCGCGACCACTCCTCGCGCCGCGGTTTGGTGAAGCTCGTCAATCAGCGCCGCAAGCTGCTCGATTACCTCAAGTCGACGCAGCCGCAGAAGTACCAGGAGCTCGTCGAGCGCCTGGGACTGCGTCGCTGACCGCTCGTGCAGGCCGCGCTGCAGCTCGGTTTGGCGCGCGGCCCGCGGGCTTTGCCATCTCAAGCTGTGAGGATCCAATCGTGAGCGTCTTCAGCAAGTCCTTTGCGTACGGACCGCATACCGTCACGCTCGAAACCGGCGAGCTTGCCCGCCAGGCCGACGCCGCGGTAAAGGTGGCCATGGGGGACACGGTGGTGCTCGTGACCGCGGTCGCGCAGCAGCGCGCGGCGGCGGGGCGGGACTTCCTGCCGCTCACCGTGAACTACGTGGAGAAGACCTACGCGGCCGGGCGCATCCCCGGCGGCTTCTTCAAGCGCGAGGGACGGCCGACGGAGAAGGAGACCCTCACCTCGCGCCTGATCGACCGGCCGATCCGGCCGCTCTTCCCGGACGGGTTCTACAACGACGTGCAGGTCGTTGCGACCGTGCTCTCGGTCGATCCGGAGATCGATCCGGACATCGCCTCCCTGCTCGGCGCCTCGGCGGCCCTCACGCTCTCGGGCGTGCCGTTCGGCGGACCGATCGGGGCCGCCCGCGTCGGCTACCGCGGCGGGCAGTACCTGCTCAATCCGACGGCGAAGGATCTCGCGGACTCGCAGCTGAACCTCGTCGTCGCGGGCACCGAGCACGCCGTGCTGATGGTCGAGTCGGAGGCGCAGAGCCTTGCCGAGGACGTGATGCTCGGCGCCGTGGTGTTCGGGCACCGCCAGATGCAGGCGGCGATCGGGATCATCAAATCCCTGGTCGCCGAGGCGGGCCGGGCGCGCTGGGACTGGAAGCCCCCGGCGGAGAGCGGGGAGCTCGCGAGCGCGGTCGCGCTGCACGCGCAGGCGGCGCTCTCGGGGGCCTACTCGATCACCGAGAAGCTGCAGCGGCGCACGCGCATCGAGGAGGTGAAGATCCAGACCGAGGCGGCCCTCGCCGGCGCGGGCGCGAAGTGGACCGCCGAGCAGGTGGACTCGGAGCTGTTCAAGCTCGAGAGCAACATCGTCCGCCAGCGCATCTTGAACGGCGAGCCGCGGATCGACGGGCGCGACGCGAAGACGGTGCGGCCGATCGCCGTCAAGGTGGGCTTGCTGCCGCGAACGCACGGCTCGGCGCTCTTCACGCGCGGGGAGACCCAGGCGCTCGTCACGACTACGCTCGGCACGACGCGCGATGCCCAGATCATCGACGGCCTGGAGGGCGAGCGGCGCGAGCCGTTCATGCTGCACTACAACTTCCCGCCCTTCTCGGTCGGGGAGACGGGCATCCTCGGCTCGCCGAAGCGCCGCGAGATCGGCCACGGCAACCTGGCGCGGCGCGGCGTGAGCGCCGTGATGCCCGACATGGCGAAGTTCCCCTACGTGATCCGCGTGGTCTCGGAGATCCTCGAGTCGAACGGCTCGAGCTCCATGGCGAGCGTGTGCGGCACGAGCCTCTCGCTCATGGACGCCGGCGTGCCCATCAAGGCGCCCGTCGCGGGCGTCGCGATGGGCCTCGTGCTCGAGGGCGCGCGCTTCAAGGTGCTGACGGACATCCTCGGGGATGAGGATCACTTGGGCGACATGGACTTCAAGGTCGCCGGCACCGAGCAGGGCGTCACCGCGCTGCAGATGGACATCAAGGTCGAGGGCGTGACGCCCGAGATCATGCGCATCGCGCTCGAGCAGGCGCGCGAGGGCCGGCTGCACATCCTCAAGGAGATGGGCCGGGTGCTGAGCGCGCCGCGCGCCAAGATGTCGGAGTGGGCGCCGTCGATCATCACCTTGAAGATCGATCCGGAGAAGATCCGCGACGTGATCGGCAAGGGCGGCGCGGTCATCCGGCAGATCACCGAGGAGACCGGCACCACGATCGACATCGAGAGCGATGGCACCGTCAAGATCGCCTCGGTGAACGGCACCGCGGGGCGCGAGGCGCAGCGTCGCATCGAGCTCATCACGGCGGACGTCGAGGTCGGCCGGATCTACGAGGGCCGGGTCGCGCGGCTCATGGATTTCGGCGCGTTCGTCACGATCCTGCCGGGCCGCGACGGCCTCGTGCACATCTCCCAGATCTCCGACGAGCGCGTGGAGCGGGTGAGCGACAAGCTCAAGGAAGGCGACGTGATCCGCGTGAAAGTGCTCGAGGTCGACCGTCAGGGGCGCATCCGCCTCTCCATGCGCAACGTCGACGCCGCGTAGGCGGGCTGGCACGGCAGCGCGCGGGCCGAGCCGCCGAGTCGGCTGGCCGTGCCGCCGCGCAAGGGGCCTAGACGCCCGGCAGCGC
>JASHTK010000239.1 GCA_030040575.1 Gammaproteobacteria bacterium | reverse complement strand
GGGAGACCTGCCTCGCGCTGCTCGGCGCCGTGCGCCGCTGGTACGGCGACTGGGCTGCGCGCGACTCGACCGTGCAGACCAATCTCGCCCGCCTCGCCGTGCTGCGCTGAGCGTCGCGCGGTCGCGGCAATGGGCCGCTCGCCAGTGCTCGGCCGCATCGCGCAGGTGAGGCCCGGCGAGCGCAAGGCCGTCGCGCTCGCGTTCGCCTGCAATTTCGCGCTGCTCGGCAGCTACTACATCCTGCGCCCGGTGCGCGACACGCTCGCGACGAGCTTCGGGCCCGAGCAGCTGCAGCTGCTGTTCACCGGCACCTTCATCGGGTCGCTCATCGCCTCGCCGCTCTACACCGCGCTCGCCTCGCGGATCGCGCTCAGGCGATTCCTGCCCGGAGTGTTCTGGTTCTGGCTGCTCAACGTGCTGCTGTTCCAGGGGCTGCTCGCGCTCGCGCCACAGAGCCGCCTCGTCGCCGGCGCGTACTTCATCTGGCTCAGCGTCGTCAACCTGTTCATGATCTCGGTCTTCTGGAGCCTGATGGCGGATCTGTTCACCGCGCCTCAGGCGACCCGCCTGTTCGCGCTGATCGCGGCCGGCGGCACGCTCGGGGCCATCGCCGGGCCGCTCGTCACCCGGTTCGCGGTGAGTGCGGCCGGCCTCGACGGCTTGCTGCTCATCGCCGCCGCGGGCTTCCTCGTCGTGATCGCGCTCGTCCACCTCCTCATGCGCGAGAAGGTGAGCCTGCGTGCGGGCGGCGCGGAGGTGCAGAGCTCGAGCCTCGAGCGCGGCCTGCCGGGCAATCCCCTCGAGGGGTTCGGCGAGGTCATGCGCTCCGCATACAGCCGCAATCAGGCCGCCTTCATGTTCCTCATGACCTGGGTGAACACCGTCGCGTACTTCTTCCAGACGGAGCTCATCGCGCGAGCGTTCACGGCCCTGCAGGGCCGCGCGGTCGCGGTCGCCGACATCGCCCTCGCGGTCAACATCTGCACGGCGCTCATCCTCATCTTCGGGCTCGGACGAGTCCTGCAGCGCTTCGGCGTCACGACCGGCCTCCTGCTCAATCCCCTCATCATGATGGCGGCCTTCGTGGTCATCGCGCTGTCACCCACGGTGCTCATGATCCAGGCACTGCAGGTCGTGCGCAGCGTGTCGCAGTACGCGATCGCCCGTCCGAGTCGCGAAATCTGCTTTACCGTCGTGGAGCAGAGTAGCCGGTACAAGGCGAAGAACGTGATCGACACCGTGGTCTATCGACTGGGCGATGTCACCTCCGCCTGGATGCAGGCCGGGCTGCGCTGGGCGGGGCTGCAGATCACGGGGTCGGCCGGCGTTGGCTTCGGCGTGTCGGTCCTCTGGGGCGTCATCGCCGTGCTGCTCGGCCGGCGCTACGAGGCGCTGCGAGCGCAACGGGCGGGCGCGCTCACCGATGCGCGGGGGACCGGGGCCTCGAGTTGAGCGCTCGCCGGCTACTGCTCGACGGCGGGACTGCCGTATAGTGACCGGCCGACCGCGTCCACCACCCGCCGCGCCCGCCCCAGGATCCACGTATGGCCGATGGCAAGCATTCCTCCGCAATCGCGCGCCTCCTCAAGCTCGTGGCGGCCGTCGAGCCGCTCGAGGTGAAGGCGGTCAGCCTCTCGTTCGTCTATTTCTTCTTCCTCATGGCGAGCTACTTCATTCTGCGGCCGCTGCGGGACACGATGGGCACGATCTACGGCGTGAGCCACCTGCAGGAGCTGTTCACCGGGACCTTTCTCGTGAGCTTCGTCGTCGCGGCGGTCTACGCCGGCTGCGCCTCGCGTATCCGGCTCGCGACGTTCCTGCCCTGGGTGTACGGCGTCATCGCCTTGAGCATGGTCTGCTTCTATCTCGCCTTCACCGCGCACGCGGAAAGCCGCTGGCTCGCCGCCGGATTCTACGTGTGGCTCAGCACCTTCAACCTGCTCACGATCTCGGTGTTCTGGAGCATGATGGCCGACATCTTCTCGAGCGGACAGGCGAAGCGGCTGTTCGGCTTCATCGCCGCGGGGGGCACCGTCGGCACCATCGTCGCGCCCGCCTTCACCGTGCTCTTCGTCAAGGTCGTCGGCACCAACCTGCTGCTGCTGATCTCGGCGGGCGGGTTCGCGATCACCGCGCTGCTCGTGCGCCTGGTCGAGGCGGAGAAGCGCAAGTTCGCCGTCGAGGACGCCGCCGCGCAGCGGACCACCCTCGACAAGCGGCTCGGCGGCAACCCGTTCGACGGATTCGTGCTGCTGTTCAAGTCGCGCTATCTGCTGATGATCGCGCTGTTCCTGCTGCTCATGACGTGGATCTCGACCGTCATCTACTTCCAGCTCGGCGACCGCATCAGCCACGAGTTCGCCTCCAAGGCGGCGCGCACCCAGGCCTACGCGACCATCGATCTCGCGACCAACTCCATCGCGGTGCTGATCCAGCTCTTTGGCACGGGACGCTTCATCCAGCGCTTCGGCGTCACGACCGGGCTGCTGCTCAACCCGGTGATCATGGTGGTCGCCTTCCTCGCGGTCGCGTTCTCCCCGGTGCTGCTCATGCTCGGCACGATCCAGGTGGTGCGCCGCTTCGCCGAGTACGCGATCGCCAAGCCGAGCCGCGACATGCTGTTCACGGTGGTCGATCAGCAGGCGAAGTACAAGGCGAAGAACGTCATCGACACGGTGGTCTATCGGTTCGGGGATCTGACCTCCGCGTGGATGAGCTCGGCGGTGCTGCCGTACGGGGTCGCCGGGCTCGCCGTGTTCGGCGCCATCATCTCGGTGTTCTGGTTCCCGATCGCCTTCCTGCTCGGGCGCCGCTACGAGAGCGTCCGCCATGCGGAGCTCGCGACGCGTGATGCGGTCTCGAGCGCCGCTTCCGGCTGAGGATCCGGCGGCACGAGCGTCCGCCGAGGCGCCCGTCTCGCGGGCTCAGGCGACGGCGGCGCTGTCCGGGGGGCCGTGCCCGGCCTCGCGCAGAGCGCGCACGCCCGCGACCGCCTCGACCGCCTGGGCGGCGCTCGCGAACCGGTCTTCGGGCGACTTGGCGAGCAGCCCATCGAGCAGCGCCTGCAGATGCTCGAGCGCCTTCGGCAGGCGGGGCAGCGGCGCATTGACGTGCTGCTGGAGCACCTCGATGGCCGAGGTGCCCGTGTACGGCTTTCGTCCGGTGAGCATCTCGTAGAAGATGATTCCGAGGCTGTACAGGTCGGTGCGCGCATCGAGCGATTCGCCGAGCGCCTGCTCCGGGCTCATGTAGTAGGGCGAGCCCCGCAGCACGCCCTTGCGCGTGCTCTGCTCGCTGCCGTGCAGGGTGCGGGCGAGCCCGAAGTCGATCAGCACCACCTCGTCGTTGTCGCGCAGCATGACGTTCGGCGGCTTCAGATCGCGGTGGTAGACACCGGCCGCGTGCACGACCTCGAGCGCCCGCGCGATCTGCTCGACGTACCGCAGGGCGTCGGACTCGACGATGCCGCGCTGCAGGCGCGCCTTGAGGTCGCCGCGCGGGAAGTACTCCATCGCGAGATACTCCCGTCCGGTGTGCACGCCGTAGTCGTGGATCCGCACGATGGCGGAGTGGCGGACCGCGGAGAGCGCGGCATGCTCGCGCGCGAGGATCTGCGGGTCGTTCTCGTCGCGCTCGGTCTTGCTCACCTTGAGCGCGACATCCATGCCGAGCGCGGCGCTCGTCGCGAGATAGACGATCGCCTTCTCCGACTCGCCGATCCGGCGGCGGATCGTGTATCCGGCGATCGGATCGCGCAGCGCACGGTCGGAGAGCGACCGCTCCGGCGCGGCCGCCTCGGCGTCACGCAACTCGGAGCGCCGCACCGCAAGGCGCACGGCCGTGCCGAGCCGCTCCGGGGTGAGCAGCCGCTTCGGCAGATAATCGACCGCTCCGAGCTGCAGCGCGCGCACGGCCGTGAGCTCGTTGCCGTCGTCGGCGATCACGAGGACGGGCGGACACGCCGGCCGGTCGCGCAGCTGCCGCAGCCGCTCGAGTCCTTGAGAGCCGGGATCCTCGGGACCCTCGCCGAAGTGCGCCGCGAGCAGCAGCAGGTCGAAGTCGGCGCGCGTGAGCGTCGCCGAGCGGCTCTCGAACTCCTCCGGATCGATCGCCGTCACCGGGCAATCGGGGCAGAGCGCGCCGAGATGATGCCGCAGCCACTCGCGATAGCGGGCATCCTGGTCGATGATCAGAAACTTCGCCTTCATGGACGGTCGTGCCGGCCCTCAGGGCTCGAGCGCGCTCCGCGGGGCGTCGCCCGCGGCTCGGCCGCCCGCGACGCCACAGCATCGGACACCGCTCGCAGGAGATCGGGGGGTGCCGGGCACCTTCGCGGGCCCTTGTTGCAGTGCATTCTCGGACACTTTGCGACCTTCCATGCCCCTCGAGGGCGGCGAGCGATCATCCCGGGCTCGGAGGGTCAACGTCCAGCACGGGCCGAACGATCGCCCGCGGGGATTCTGGCGCGAAGCCCCCGCGACTTCCGTGAAATTGGTCATCCTCGGGGCGCCTCCAGGCCCTCTGGACGCCGGCTCAGGGGTGCTGCTGCAGCACGAATCTCGCACCGCGATACGACAGAATCACCCCCTCGGGTGTGATGCTGTCCACGCGCACGCCCTCCGGGAGCGAGTCTCCCTCGCGCAGCTTGATCATGTTGAGGAGCACGAAGCGCTCCTCCGGCTTATCGGAGTACTCGGTCAAATCGAGCCTCAGGGGCGGGAGGTCCGCACCGGGAACGGCGGCCGCGTCCTGGTAACTCGGCAGGTCGGCGATGCTCTCCTCATCGGATCCCGCGTCGGCCGGCACGGGCGCGCCCTTCGGGGGCTCGACGGCGGACGCGAGATCCGCGGGATTGACCGAGGAGGAGGCCGTGGCAGCGAGGGTCTCGGCGCTCGAGCCTCGCGCCGCGCCCGCCGCCGGC
>JASHTK010000238.1 GCA_030040575.1 Gammaproteobacteria bacterium | reverse complement strand
CGCTACCCACGAGCCGCCGGTCGTGCTCATCAGATCGAGGCCCGAGAGAATACCGCTCGATGCGCCGGCGAGCAGCGTGAATCCGACGACATCGAACGGACGGGGCTCGGCCGCCTCGTGCGGCGGAACGAAGCGCGCAATGAGCGCGACGCCCGTGACGCCGACCGGGACATTGAGCAGGAAGATCCACGGCCAGGCGAGGTACGTCGTGATGAGCCCGCCGACCGCCGGGCCGATCGTCGGCGCGACCAGCATCGGCACGGTGCTCACCGTCATGACGGTGATGAGGTCCTCCTTGCGCGTGGACTTGAGCAGCACGATCCGGGCGATCGGGGTCATGAGCGCCGCGGTCGCGCCCTGCAGCACGCGCGCGCCGATGAACTCCCCGAGCGTGTGGCTCAGCGCGCAGAGCGCCGAGGCAGCCGTGAATCCGGCCACCGCGAGCGCGAAGACCCTGCGCGCGCCGAAGCGGTCGGCGACCCATCCACTCGCCGGCAGCAGCACCGCCTGCGCGAGGATGTAGATCGTGATGCCGATGCTGAGGTCGACGGGCCGCACGGCGAAGGTGCGCGCCATGTCGGGCATGGCGACGACGATGACCGAGGCGTCGAGCCCCGCCATGAACAGGGCCGAGGCGACGATGAGCGCGATCAGGCGAGAGCTGGCGCGGGAGCGGGCGTGAGCGGGCACAAGGAGGGGTCTCGGCAGTCGATCATCGGTCCGGCGCGCCGGCGGGCGAGGCGGCGCAATATACTCCTCCGCGGCTCACGCCCGGAACCGGAGATGGCGGAAACCCTTCTGCTCGATCTGCTCGTGGTCGGCGGCGGCATCAACGGCGCGGGGATCGCGCGGGATGCGGCCGGGCGCGGCCTGCGCGTGGGCCTCATCGAGCAGAGCGATCTTGCCGCGTTCACCTCCTCGGCCAGCACCAAGCTCATCCACGGCGGGCTGCGCTACCTCGAGTACGGGGAGGTGCGCCTGGTGCGCGAGGCGCTGAGCGAGCGCGAGCGGCTGCTCGCGATCGCCCCGCACATCGTGCGGCCCGTCCGCTTCGTGCTGCCCCACGCGCCGCAGCTGCGCCCGCGCTGGGAGATCCGCCTCGGGCTCCTCCTCTACGACCATCTCGGCGGCCGCAAGCGCCTCGCTCCGTCCCGGGCGATTCGCCTCGATCGCGAGCCGGCCGGCGAGCCGCTCAAGCCCGGCTTCACGCACGGCTTTGTCTACTCGGACTGTCGCGTCGATGACAGCCGGCTCGTCGCGCTCAACGCCCTCGATGCCGCCGAGCGCGGCGCCGTGATTCTCACGCGGACCCAACTCGAGTCGGCGACCGCCGAGCGCGACGGCTGGCATGCCGAGTGCGTGGACGTGCCGAGCGGACGGCGGCTCCACCTCCGGGCGACGGCGCTCGTCAACGCCTCCGGGTGCTGGATCGAGGCGGTGCGGCGCGCAGCCGGGCTGCCTGGGGAGGATCGCATCCGCCTGGTGAAGGGCAGCCACATCGTGGTGCCGAGCCTCAGCCGGGTGGAGGAGGCCTACCTCCTGCAGAACCCCGACCGGCGCGTGGTGTTCGCCATCCCGTACGAGGAGCGGTTCACGCTCATCGGCACCACGGATGAGCCGTTCGCGGGAGACCTCCGCGACGTGCGCGCCGCGGCCGCCGAGATCGAGTACCTCTGCGAGAGCGTCAACCGCTACTTCAGGCGCGCCGTGCGCCCCGCCGATGCGGTCTGGCGCTACGCGGGCGTGCGCGCGCTGCACGACGATCATGCGACGCGCGCCCAGGCGGTGACGCGCGACTACGACCTCGAGCTCGAGCGCTCGCCCGCGGGCCCGGCGCTCCTCTCGGTGATCGGCGGCAAGCTCTCGACCTACCGCAGCCTGGCGGAGGCGGCGCTCGAGAAGCTCCACCCGTTCCTCGGCGGATCCGCCGGCTCCTGGAGCGGCGCGGCCGCGCTCCCGGGCGGCGACCTGCCGGGGGGCGACTTCGAGGCCTTCCTCGCTGGCGCGCTGCGGCGCTGGCCGCATCTCCCCCCGGCAGTCGTGCGCCGCATGGCGCACGCCTACGGCACGCGGATGGAGAGGATCCTCGGCCGCGCGGCCTCGCTCGATGCCCTCGGCGAGCATTTCGGCGCGGGGCTCACGGCGGCCGAAGTCGATTACCTCGCCTCCCACGAGTGGGCGGTGAGCTGCGAGGACCTCCTCTGGCGGCGCTCGAAGCTCGGCTTGCACCTGCCCCCGGGCGCCGCCGAGCGGCTCGACGGGTACTTGCTCAGTCGGACGCGAGGCGCGCGCGCGAGGACCCGGCCATGAGGACCCGGCCGTGACGAGGCTTCTCGGCGCGATCGACCAGGGCACGACGAGCACGCGCTTCATCGTCTTTGATCGGCGCGGCGCGATCGTCGCGAGCGCTCAGCAGGAGCATCGCCAAATCTATCCGCGCCCCGGCTGGGTGGAGCACGACGCCGAGGAGATCTGGCGCCGCACGCTCGAGGTGATCGGCGCCGCGCTCGCGAGCGGCGGCCTTGCCGCCGCCGATCTCGCCGCCGTCGGCGTCACGAACCAGCGCGAGACGACCGTGCTGTGGGATCGGCGCACGGGCGAGCCGCTGCATCATGCGCTCGTGTGGCAGGACACCCGCGTCAATGACCTCGTCGCCGAGCACGCGCGCGCGGGCGGCCGGGATCGCTTCCGGGCGAGGAGCGGGCTGCCGCTCGCGAGCTACTTCAGCGCACCGAAGCTCCAATGGCTGCTCGAGGAGGTCCCGGGCGCCCGCGCCATGGCGAGCGCGGGGGATGCGCTCTTCGGCACGATCGACTCCTGGCTCCTCTGGAAGCTCTCGGGCGGCCCGCGGGGCGGCGCGCACCTCACCGACGTGACGAACGCGAGCCGCACGCAGCTCATGAGCCTGCACACGCTCGACTGGGACCCGGAGCTCCTCGCCGCGTTCGCGATTCCCCGGGCGATGCTGCCGCGGATCGTGCCCTCGAGCGGGCTGTGCTGCGAGGTGCGGGTCCCCCCGCTCGCGGGAGCGCGCATCGCGGGCGTGCTCGGGGATCAGCAGGCCGCGCTCGTCGGCCAGGCGTGCTTCGAGCCGGGCGAGGCGAAGTGCACGTACGGCACCGGCTGCTTCCTGCTCATGAACACCGGCGAGACCCCGGTCGCCTCGCGGGCCGGGCTCCTCACGACGGTCGCCTACCAGCTCGCAGAGCAAAGACCGCGCTACGCCCTCGAGGGCTCCGTCGCGGTCGCGGGCGCCCTGGTGCAGTGGCTGCGAGATAACCTGCGGCTCATCGCGAGCAGCGCGCAGATCGAGCCGCTCGCGCGCGAGGCGGAGGACAACGGGGGCGTCTACTTTGTGCCCGCGTTCTCGGGCCTGTACGCGCCGCACTGGAGCGCGACGGCGCGGGGCGTGATCGCCGGGCTCACGCACCACTCGCGCCGCGAGCACCTCGCGCGCGCGGTCCTCGAGGCGACCGCCTACCAAACCCACGAGGTGCTCGAGGCGATGCAGCGCGACAGCGGCATCGCGACGCGGGAGCTGCGTGCCGACGGCGGCATGGTCGTCAACGAGCTGCTCATGCAGTTCCAGGCGGACATCCTCGGGGCGAGCGTCGTGCGGCCGCGCGTCACCGAGACGACGGCGCTCGGCTCGGCGTATGCGGCGGGACTTGCCGTCGGATATTGGAGCGGCCTCGAGGAGCTCGCCGAAAACTGGGAAGCGGACCGGCGCTGGACGCCCGCGATGAGCGCCGAGCGCCGCGCGCAGCTCCTCGCGATGTGGCGCAAGGCCGTCGAGCGCTCGGTCGGGTGGATCGACTGAGCGGCACCGCTCCGCCGATCAGTCGAGCCCGCGCTTGCACCAGCCCCCGCCGAGCGCGATGCCGGCCGCGGCTGCAGCGTTGTGCGGCGACAGCTTGTAAGATGACCGGGCCGAACCCGAGGGATGCACATTGAACGAGCTTCACGGCAGAGTCGCCTTCGTGACGGGCGGGAGCAGCGGCATCGGCCTCGGCATCGTCAAGGTGCTCGCCGAGCAGGGTATGCGCGTCGCCTTTACGTACCGCCGCAAGGCCCACCTCGATGAGGCGATGGAGTACTTCGGCCGCCGATCCCCATTACAGGTCCACCCGCTCGAGCTCGACGTGATGGATCGCGCGGGCTTCGCCCGCGCGGCGCAGGAGACCGAGCGCGCGCTCGGCCCGGTCCAGGTGCTCGTCAACAACGCGGGCGTCGGCGTCCACGGCTTGATCGAGCATGCGACCTATGAGGACTGGGACTGGGTCCTCGGCGTCAACCTCGGGGGAGTGGTCAACGGACTCGTGACGTTCCTGCCGCGCATGCTCGGCTCGGGCCTCGAGGGACACATCGTGAACGTCTCCTCGATGGGCGGCCTCGCGGCGCTCGGATCGGTCGGCGTGTACGCCGCGTCGAAATTCGCCGTGGTCGGGCTCACCGAAGCGCTGCGCACGGACATGATCGGCCGGCCGATCGGGGTCTCGGTGTACTGCCCGGGGCCGGTGAAGTCGAACATCGCCGAGAGCGGCCAGACCCGGCCCGCGCACCTCTCCCGGACCGGATACTCGAGCCCGGAGCTCGTGAAGGGCGCGCCGCCTCCGGCGATGATGCTGAATGCCCTCGACGCCGTCGCCGCAGGCCGCTACGTCCTCGAGGGGATCCGCACGAACTCGCTCTACATCCTGAGCCATCCCGAGTTCCGTGACGTGATCGCCGCGCGCAATGCGGCGCTGCTCAATGCTGTGCCGGACGAGCCCATCAACGAGGCGCGCGCCGACTCGATCCGCTGGATTCTCTCGAACCCGATCTACGGCGAGGGGGCTTGAGCGTGAGCGACCCGGGGCTCGTCTTTCTGGTCGACGTGGACAACACGCTGCTCGACAACGACCAGCTCGTCCGCGACCTCATGGACCATCTCGAGCGCGAGTACGGCGCGCCGAGCCGCGATCGGTACTCGCAGATCCTCGAGCAGGTCCGCCTGCGCCTCGGCTACGTCGACTACCTCGGCGCGCTGCAGCAGTACCGCGAGGAGCACCTCGATGACCCGCGGCTGCTGCAGATGTCCTCGTACCTCGTGGACTATCCGTTCGCGACGCGCCTGTATCCCGACGCCATCGAGGTGCTCGCGCACCTCGGCGCGTGGGGAACGACCGTCATCCTCTCGGACGGCGATGTGGTCTTCCAGCCGCGCAAGGTCCAGCGGTCCGGGCTCTGGGGCGCGGTCGAGGGGCGCGTGCTCATCTACATCCACAAGGAGCAGATGCTCGCGGCCGTCGAGCGGCGCTATCCCGCCCGGCGCTACGTGATGATCGACGACAAGATCCACATCCTCCACGCGATCAAATCCGCGTGGGGGGACCGGGTGACGACGATCCTGCCCCGCCAGGGCCACTACGCGCACGATCCGGCGCTCCTCGCCTCCTACCCGCCGCCCGACCTCACGGTCGAGCACATCGCCGACCTGCTCGAGCACCGCTTCGGCGCCCCCGGCAGCGGGGCGGCGCGAGCCGGCTGAGGCTACGCGGCGAGCACGCCCTTTTGCTTGGCGGTGTGAGTCGCGATCGCGTCCATCAGCGCGGGCGAGAGGCAGTCGTAGGATTCGAGCTTGAGCTCCTTCAGCCGCGCCCTCACCTCGCCCATCCGCGCGGGCGGGAAACCCGACTCGATGATGGAGGAGACGAACGCGGCGAACTCGGGCGCGGCCCAGCCCTGCTCCTTCAGCAGCTCGGGATGGACAAAGTCGAACCCGTAGAAGGGGTGGTCCTTCTTCTCGATGCGCCCGTACAGGTGCACCCCGCAGCCCGTGCAGGCGTAGCGCTGGATCACCGCCGCCGGGTCCACGATCTTCAGCTTGCGCTCCTCGGCGCTGACGCTCAGCTTCTCCCGCGGAATCACCGCGATGAGCGAGAAGAGCGCGCCCTGCGGCTTCCAGCACTTGGTGCAGCCGCACACGTGATCGAAGGCCACGTTGCCCTTCAGGCTCACCGTCACGGGCGCGGAGCCGCACTTGCAGGTGAGTGTCCCGCCCGCAAAGGTGGCGCTGCCCGCCTTCACGCCGCGATCGACGGCCGGATGGATTGAGATCGCCATGGTGTTTGCCTCGCTGCTGGTTGGATCGAGCCCGATGCGGCTGCGAATCAAAAGGTGACGACCGATCGGATCGACTCGCCCCGGTGCATGAGATCGAAGGCGTGGTTGATCTTCTCGAGCGGCATCACGTGGGTGATCAGATCATCGATGTTGATCTTCCGCTCCATGTACCAGTCCACGATTTTCGGCACGTCCGTGCGCCCGCGGGCGCCGCCGAACGCGGTGCCCTTCCACACCCGCCCCGTCACGAGCTGGAAGGGCCGGGTCTTGATTTCCTGGCCCGCTCCGGCGACGCCGATGATGACCGAGACGCCCCAGCCGCGGTGGCAGCACTCGAGCGCCTGGCGCATGAGCTCGACGCTTCCGACGCACTCGAAGCTGTAGTCCGCCCCGCCGTCCGTGAGGGCGATGAGGTGCGGCACGAGATCGCCTGCGACCTCCTTCGGATCGACGAAGTGCGTCATGCCGAATCGCTCCGCGAGCGCCCGGCGCCGCGGGTTCACGTCCACTCCGACGATCTTGTTCGCGCCCGCCATACGGGCGCCCTGAATCACGTTGAGCCCGATCCCCCCGAGGCCGAACACGACGACGTTCGCGCCCGGCTCGACCTTCGCCGTGTTGATGACCGCGCCGATCCCGGTCGTGACGCCGCAGCCGATGTAGCAGACCTTCTCGAACGGGGCGTCCTCGCGAATCCTCGCGACCGCGATCTCGGGCAGCACCGTGTAGCTCGAGAAGGTCGAGCACCCCATGTAGTGGTGCACCAGGCGCCCGTCGAGGGAGAAGCGGCTCGTGCCGTCGGGCATGACGCCCTTGCCCTGCGTCGCCCGGATCGCCGTGCACAGATTGGTCTTGCGCGACAGGCAGGACTTGCACTGGCGGCACTCGGGCGTGTAGAGCGGAATCACGTGATCGCCCTTCTTGACCGAGGTGACGCCGGCGCCCACGTCCACCACGATCCCCGCGCCCTCGTGGCCGAAGATCACCGGGAAGAGTCCCTCCGGATCTGCGCCGGAGCGGGTGAACTCGTCGGTGTGGCACACCCCGCTCGCCTTGATCTCGATCAGGACCTCCCCGGCCTTCGGGCCCTCGAGATCGAGCGTCACCACTTCGAGCGGCTTGCCCGCTTGGTATGCAATCGCTGCTCGGGTCTTCATGAGAGCCCCTCTCGCTCGCGGCCGCCCCCCAAAATTTGGCGGTCGCTCCGGTCGGTGAGGTCGCCCCGGTCGGTCCGCTCGCGGACCGACCGGGCGCACCCCCGTTTGGCATCGCTTGTAGGTCTTCGCCGGGCGCGAGCGCAGTTTACGTGATTTCGGGGTCGGTGATCTCGGGCCGCGAGCGGCTCACGACCGCCGCCGCTTCGGCGGGTGCTTCGCGAGCGGCCGGGACAGGGGCCGCCGCTCGATGCTCTTCGGCTCGCGAGGCGCACCGGAGCCCGCCGCGAGCCACCCGAGCCGCTCGGCCGCGGCGTCGTGGCTCGCGTGCTCCACGTCGCGGTAGGCGGCAATGAGCTTGCGGCCGAACGTCGTGAGCTGCGCGCCACCGCCCCCGGCACCGCCGACGCTCGTGGTGGTGACGGGCTCGGCGAGGGCGTGATTGAGGTCGTCGAGGAGCAGCCACGCTCGCCGGTAGCTCATGCCGAGATCGCGTGCCGCCTGC
Organism: Gammaproteobacteria bacterium; assembly: GCA_030040575.1. Classification (GTDB taxonomy): domain Bacteria; phylum Pseudomonadota; class Gammaproteobacteria; order Steroidobacterales; family Steroidobacteraceae; genus JASHUC01. The sequence continues at coordinate 1,897 of JASHTK010000238.1, read as the reverse complement.
GACAGGGACCCGCTCGCCTCGATGTGCTCGAGGAGAGCGATCTTGCCCGGTCCGACCGAGCGGTCGGGACCGAGATCGATCCGCAAGCGGACACCGACGGACGCTTCGCGCGGGCTCACCCGTCTATGTTAGCCCAACCGGGCCCGCCGCTCGGCGCCGCGATTTGCCATAAGGCGGGCAGCAGGATCGGTCTGAGGACCTCGCGCCCCCCGCGATCCGGGCCCCGCGCGACGCTCGACTCCAGGCTCGCAGCGGGTGCCCCGATCCGCTACACTCTCGCCCCCTTCATGTCGGGAGCACCCGCGAATCGGGTCCTCGAGGAGGCGAAGGCCATGCCAATCGAGCACGCGAGGATCTGCGGAGCCTGCGAGCGGGAGTGCCCGAGCTGGGCGAGCCGCTGCCCCTCCTGCGGCAGCCTCTCGCTGGTTCACCGAGTCACCATCGTCCCGCCCGCCTCCGCGCCGATTGCCACGTCCCCCGAGGCCCGCCCGGCCCGCCGGAAGACGCGCGCCCGCATCGCGGTCGCCGGGGGGGAGCCCTCCCGCCAGCGGGCCTCGCTTTACAGCGATCGCAGCTTACGCTAGGTTGCTCAGAGCCCTTCGCACATCGAGGCCCCGCCGGCAGCCGACGGGGCCTCGTCGTTTTGGGGTCGAGGCGCACCCCTCCCGGAGAGTCACGAGCATGCGATCTGGCCGTCCTTCCTCGCGAGCACCCGTCGTCGCCGTCGTCGGCGCGACCGGCGCGGTCGGCGTGGAGCTCATCGGGTGCCTTGCGGCGCGGCGCTTTCCGCTTGCGGAGCTGCGGCTCTACGCCTCGTCCCGGTCGGTGGGCAAGCGGCTGCCCTTCCGGGACGAGTCCCTCGCCGTCGAGGAGCTCTCGGATGCGAGCTTCCGGGGCGTGGACCTCGCGCTGTTCTCGGCCGGAAGCGGCATCTCCAAGCGCTTCGCGCCGGTCGCGACGGGCGCGGGCGCCGTCGTCATCGACAATTCGTCCGCGTTCAGGATGGATCCCGCCGTGCCGCTTGTCGTGCCCGAGATCAATCCGCAGGCCATCCGCTCGCACCAGGGCATCATCGCGAACCCCAACTGCTCGACGATCATCTCGATCACCCCGCTCTGGCCGATCCACCGGGTGAACCGCATCCACCGCCTGATCGTCGCGACGTATCAGGCGGCCTCCGGGGCCGGCGCCGCCGCCATGGAGGAGCTGCGCGAGTCCACTCGAGCCTACCTCGAGGGCCGCCCGTACGAGCACCGGGTCCTCCCGCATCCGTACGCCTTCAACCTCTTCAGCCACAACTCGAGGATCGACCCGGCGACCGGCTACAACGAGGAGGAGACCAAGGTCATCCGCGAGACGCGCAAGATCTTCGGCGACGATGCGATCCGGATCTCGGCGACCTGCGTGCGCGTGCCCGTGCTGCGGGCGCACTCGGTCGCGATCCACCTCGAGTGCGAGCGGCCGATCGGTCCGGCCGAGGTGCGCGACCTCATCGCGACCGCGCCGGGCGTGCGGCTGGTCGATGATCCGGAGCGGAACTACTTCCCGATGCCGCGGGACGCCTCGGGCGCCGATCCCATCCTCGTCGGGCGCATCCGCCAGGATGCGAGCGATCCGAGCGGCCGCTCGATCGCCCTGTTCGTCGCGGGCGACCAGCTCCTGAAGGGCGCGGCCTTGAACGCCGTGCAGATCGGCGAGCTGCTCACGAGGAGCTGAAGCCGCGAGTCCGCGCGGCGCCGCGCGCCTCAGCCGCTCGGACCGGCCTCGGAGGCGTCGTCCACCCCGACGATGAGCTTCGTCGCGCTCGCGAACGCGTACGGCATGATGTTGAGATTGAGCGGGGCGGGGGAGCCCTCGAAGACCCGTCCCGACATGTCGTACCGCGAGCCGTGGCAGG
>JASHTK010000022.1 GCA_030040575.1 Gammaproteobacteria bacterium | reverse complement strand
GCCGTGGGCCTGGATTCTCCTGCGGTCCGGCGCCGGGCGGCCGCGCCGGCGCATCACCCCTGCGACGGTCGCCGACTGGCTGCCGCTCGCGACGCGCATCACCGGCTACGGGGTGACGCTCAGCGATGCCGACCGACGGCTCGTGTGGGTGAACGACAGCTTCACCCGCATGACGGGCTACACGGCCGCCGAGATCGTCGGCAAGAAGACGAGCGATCTGCTTTACTTCGAGGGGACGAACAGCGAGACCGTCCGGCGCGTTCGCGAGGCGTTCGCCAGCCTGCGCGGCGTGCGCTTCGAGATCCTCGTGCGCAGCAGGAACGGCCGCGAGTGGTGGCTCGACACCGACGCGCAGCCGCTCTTCGATGCGGGCGGCGCCCTGTGCGGATGGGTGTGCATCCAGACGGATGTGACCGAGCACAAGCTCGCCGAGGACCAGCGCCGGCTCGCGAGCGAGCGGCTCGCGCTCATCGCGGCCAACGTCCCTGGCATGATCTTTCAGTGGCGCCGTGGCCGCAACGGCGCCGGGGACTTCCTCTACGCAAGCCCCGGCGCCCGCTCGGTGTACGGGCGGACCGCCGAGGAGCTCACGAGCAACGCGGTGACGCTCACGGACCTCGCGCATCCGGAGGACCGCGAGGCGCTGCGCGCCTCGGCCGATCGCGCGCGCGTGACCCGCAGCGCCTGGCACATCGAGCACCGGATCGTGCGGCCGAGCGGTGAGATCGGCTGGGTGCAGGGCGATGCCGTCGGCCGGCGCAGCGAGGACGGCAGCACCGTCTGGGACGGCTACGTCGCCGACGTGACGCAGAGCCAGCTCGCGCAGGAGCAGCTGCGGATCGCGAAGGACGCCGCGGAGGCGGCGAACAAGGCGAAGAGCGAGTTCCTCGCCAACATGAGTCACGAGATCCGCACGCCGCTCAACGGCGTGATCGGCATGACGGCGCTGCTGCTCGACACCCCGCTGCGCGACGACCAGCGGGAGTTTGCGGAGATCGCGCGCTCGAGCGGGGAGTCGCTGCTCGCCGTGCTGAACGACGTGCTCGACTTCTCGAAGATCGAGGCCGGCGAGATGGTCGTCGAGCAGATCGACTTCGATCTGCTGAGCGTCATCGAGCAGTCGATCGATGCGATCGCGCTGCGCGCCGGGGAGAAGGGGCTCGAGCTCATCCTCGACGTGGACCCGCGCCTGCCGCGGGGCATGCGCGGCGATCCGACGCGGCTGCGCCAGGTGATGCTCAATCTGCTGAGCAACGCCGTCAAGTTCACTCAGAAGGGGGAGGTACGGCTCTCCGCCCGAGTGCTCGGGGAGGCCCTCGACGGCGTGCGGGTTCGCGTCGAGGTCGCGGACACGGGCGAGGGGCTCACGGCCGCGCAGCGCTCGCGGCTGTTCATGCCGTTCATCCAAGCCGATGCCTCGATGACGCGGCGCTTCGGCGGAACGGGCCTCGGACTTTCGATCTGTCGACGCCTCATCGAGCTCATGAGGGGATCGATCGGCGTGGAGAGCGAGCCGGGAGCCGGGTCCTGCTTCTGGTTCGAGGTGTCCCTGCCGCTCGCCGCCCTCCCCCGGGCGGCGGGCAGTCCGATGAGCCTCGCGGGCCTGAGGGTGCTCGTGATCGACGATCACCCCGTCAATCGCAGGATCATCGACGGGCAGCTCACGGCCGTCGGCTGTCAAGTCGAGAGCGCCGCATCGGCCGCGGAGGGGCTCGAGGCGTGGAGCCGGCTTTCGGGCAGGCAGCGCCCACCGGATGTGATCCTGCTCGACCAGGATCTGCCGGATCATCCCGGGCCGTGGGTCGCGGAGCGGCTGAGGCTCGATCCGGCGGCCGCCGAGGTTCCCATCGTCCTGATGACGTCCCTTGGAAGCCGCGCTGCGGATCCGGCGGCCGAGGCGGTCGTCGACCACGTCATCACCAAGCCCGTGAAGCAGAGCGCGCTGCTGCAGTTCCTGCAGCAGGTGCTCGGCGGCGCGCAGGTCGCGCCCGCGCCGGTCGATGTCGCGCCCGCAGCCGCGCTGCACGGCATGCGCGTCCTGCTTGCCGAGGACAACGCCGTCAATCAACTGCTCGCGCGCCGGGTGCTCGAGAAGCTCGGTGCCGAGGTGACGGTGGCCGACAACGGCGAGGCGGCGATCGGCAAGCTCGCCGCGGCGCCCTTCGATGTGGTCCTGATGGACTGCCAGATGCCGGTGATGGACGGCTACGCCGCCACGCGGCGGATCCGCGCCGGCGCCGCCGGTCCCTCGGCCGCGAGCTTGCCGATCATCGCGCTCACCGCGCATGCCTTGAGCGGCCATCGCGAGGAGTGCCTCGCGGCCGGCATGAACGACTACCTCACCAAGCCGATCGACCCCGGCGCCCTGCGAGCGATGCTCGATGAGCTGCAGGGCGCGCACGCGCCCCGCGACACGCGCCCCCCCGCCGCCGATCGCGCGGCCGCTCACGAGTCCGCGCCGGACGCCGACTGGGAGGCGGGAGAGGCCCTCCGGCAGGCCGATCGTCGGCCGGGATAGCACGGCGGCTCGGGCCTGCGCCGGGCGGGTCGGACTGCGGCCGCCCGGCAGGCAAGGGTGCTTGGTCGCGGGCGGACTAGTCGCCTGCGACCGCCGTATGCTAGATAGAGATCCCCTCGAGAACTCGAGTACCGTGCCCGGCGGCGGGCCCAAATGGAGAGTCGTTCGCTATGCATCGACGGTCTGTTGGCGAGACGGGCTTGCTCGCGCTCGCAATCCTGCTCACGATTGCGACGGTCTCGTGCGCGACGGCGCCGGTCGGCCCCGTGGTGGCGCTTCCGAACGGCTACTACCTGAGGCCGGACAAGGCCGGTCAATCCGAGATCGTGAAGCGAGGGAGCGACGACAGCCTGCTCGGCCCCGTTGCCGCCTACGCCGTGTCCGGCAACCTCGTGGCGGGCGCTCTCGGCGACACGTCGGCATCGAGCCGCGAATACACGAACGACCTGCCCTTCAGCGGCACCGCGGGCACTCGATACTTCATTCTCGATACTCAAAGCGGCACGCTCGAGCCGAATCTCGACCCGGCGGCGTGGCAGATGCGTCTGCAGCAGCTCGGCGTGCCGTCCGACTTCGAGATCTACCCGCCGCTGCCCTGGACGCAGTGACGGCGCACCCGGCCCGCATGCGCTACGGATGGCCCGCATTCCCGATGTAGGGCGCGGGATCGACCCCGCATCGATACCAGCGCGTGCCGGTCGCATCGACCCTCGGGCCGCGGCATCTTGCCTCGGCGAGCAGCCTTCTCTCGTCCGTCACGGTGAGGCAGCGGATATGGCCGGCCTCACCGGCCCCCGTGACCACATTGAGCGCGCGCGGGCAATCCGCAGCGGCGAATGTCTTCGGCACTTCGGCGATGCTCGCCCCTTGCACGAGGATCCCCGTGTAGCGCTCCGAGAGGCGCCGCCGCCCGGGCTCGATCGGCGGCGGACGCAGGGAGAGGTCCACGGAGCTCGCGGCCGAGCGAGCGCAGTCGAAGGTCTCCGTCTGCTCGCGAGCGCCCGCCTCGCCCGCCGGGGTGCAGGAGTACCGCGCGAGGGCTCGCTCGGCATCGGGCCAGCTCATGCAGGAGCTCGATCTGCGGGTCGTCGCATCCTCGCCGCGGTACGTCGCGCTCTCGATGAGCTGCTCGCACCAGCTCTGCGACATGGGCCCCTCGAGCACGGCGTGCGCCGGCGCACCGCTCGTCAAGGAGACGATGACGATGAGCACGTAGGAGATCATGCGAGGCGCCTCCCTGCCGGGGAGTCTCGCCGCAGGCTCGTGAGCTCCACTCGCGGTCCGTCCGGGTCAGCGCGACCCGCGCTCGCGCGGGCGCGCGGCGATGCATCCCGTTTCGGTAACTTTCTAGCTTAACGCCGAAATCGACCCGAGTCGAAGACGCCGCGGGCCCTCCGCCCCGGAGCGGGCCGCGCGAGATCGATCACTTGAACGGCGACGCGGCCGCGGCTACCTTGCACCCACCGGGAGCCGCCGGGTGAACCTCGCAGCGAGAGACTCAGATGCAGTTGAGCAAAACGGCCTATTACGCTGATTTCGCGATCTACGCGCTTGCGGTCGGTACGCTGCTTGCGCTCGCCGCGCTAAGCGGCGACTGGCGCGGCCGCGACGCGTGGCTCATTGCCTCGCTCGCGGGGTTCGCCGCCTGGACGCTCCTTGAGTACGTCCTGCACCGCTTCGTGCTGCACCGGGTCCCCCTCATCGCCCCCATGCATGGCGCCCACCACATCTCCCCGCGCGCGTTCATCGGCACGCCGACGTGGATGACCCTCGCGCTCTTTCTGCTCGTCGTGTTCCTGCCCGCCTGGCGCGGCTTCTCGCTCAACGTGGCGAGCGGGCTCACGGCCGGAGTGATGGCCGGGTTTCTCTGGTACGGCATCCTGCATCACAGCATTCACCACGGCCGGCCGCGCGCCATCGCCTCGCAATTCCGGGAGCTCGCGCGCCGCCACCGTCGCCACCACTACTCGCGCCAGTCCGGCAACTTCGGGGTCACCACCGGCCTGTGGGACTGGGTGTTCGGCACCCGGCTCGCGGCGCCGCGATCGGGGCAGCCTCTGCAGCGCCCGGCCTGGTGGTCGCGCTGGAAGGACGCAGGATCGCTGTAGTCAGACGGCGTCCGGCATCTGCGGCGCCGGGTGGTGAACGGGCGCGGTCGTGGCGCGCCTCGCAGGCGGGATTCACTTAATCCGTGAGGGGATCGCTCAGCGGCGCAGTCCGCGGGGTCGAGAGGCGGCCGGGACCATGCTCACCGAGCCGGCAACCCCTCGACGCGCGCGGACCGCATCTTCTTCTTCTCGTTCCGACGACTCCTCCCTGGTCGGGAGGCGCGTCGATGCGGGTGGCGGTGAGAGCCTCCACGTCGCATCGACGCGCCGTATCCACATCACCTCGAGCTCGGCCGATCACTCGCCCTCGGTGCCGATCGCGTAAGCGGTCTCACCGTGAACGGCATCGTCACCGACCTTGAGGATCGCCTCATCCATCCGCAGCGGCGTGATGAAGGAGATGACCTTGAGGATGATGAACGTCGCGATGGCGTTGTACACGATGATGAACGCCGCCGCGTAGCACTGCAGCACGAACTGGTGGAAGTTGCCGTAGGCCCAGCCCGTCACGTTCACGCCGGGCGCATCCTTGCCGGTGCCGATGTACTCGAGCATCTTCGGGTCGGCGAGGATGCCCGTCAGCAGACCACCCATGAGGCCGGCACAGCCGTGCGTCGAGAACACGCTCAACGTGTCGTCCACCTTCTGCATGAGCTTGGTCTTCTGCAGCTTGTTCATCGCAAGCCAGGGCAGGATCCCCGCGCAGATGCCGATGATGATCGCGCCCATGTCGTTCACGTAGCCGGCGGCCGGCGTGATCGCGACGAGTCCCGCGATCATCCCGTTCACCGCCCCGATGACCGAGGGCTTGCCGTACGCCATCTTGTCCATCAGCGTCCACACGAGCAGCGCCACCGCGGTCGCGACGTTGGTGTTCAACACCGCTGCGCCGGCGTCGGCGTTGGCGAAGTACGGATCGCCGCCGTTAAACCCGTTCCATCCGAGCCACAGGATGCCGGCCCCGACCAGCGTCACGAGCAAGCTGTTCGGTGGAAAGTGGTCGCGATCTTGCTGCAGGCGCGGCCCGACGACCGCCGCAGCGACGAAACCGGAGACGCCGGCGGCGAGATGGATCACGTATCCGCCGGAGAAGTCGGCTGCACCCATGCTCGCGAGCCAGCCGCCACCCCACAGGCTGAACGCTCCCACGGTGTACACCAGGGTCATCCACACGGGACAGAAAATCACCCACGCCTTGAAGCTCATGCGTCCGAGCACCGAGCCGCCAAGGATGATGACCGTGATCGCTGCGAACACGAACTGGAAGAACATCAGCGTCGCCATCGGGAACGCGAGGGGAGGCATTCCCGAGGCCGCGGCGGGTACCGTCGCTTGGCCGGTCGTGAAGATCGCCGATGTGGCGAGCGACGGCTTGCCGAGGAACGAGAACCATTGGGGCCCGAATGCCATGTTGTAATCGAACAAGACCCAGACGACGAGCACCGAGGCGAAGGCATAGAGCGTCATGAAGGCCGAGTTGATCGCCCATTTCTTCTTGACGACGCCTCCGTAAAGAACCATCAGCCCGGGAATGCTTTGCAGGCCGACAAACGTGGCGGCTGCTAGCTGCCACGCATTGTCGCCGGTATCAAGCCATTGCGGTGACGGTACGAGCATAGAACCTCCAGTCGTTGAAATTTGTTGTAGTCGATCGGCCGAGAGGCGGTGTGCAAAAAGCGTACCGTGAGCGCTGCGATCGCAATCGAGGTCGAGTCATTGGAGCGCCGCGGCGTCTTTGTTATTGTGGGACCGGGAGATTGCGACCGTGCTTCTGAGATGGACTCTGATGGCTGCCGCCGCCGCGCTCGCCGCGGGCGCGCCGGTCTCGCTTTGTTTTGGTGCGGAACAGCCGGAAACGGTCCTCGCCTGCACCAATTTGGTGAGCGGCGCGGCCTGGCAGATCAGGATCAACTTTGAGAAGAGCACCGTGGATTCGAACCCGGCTCGGATCAGCCGCACCACGATCTCGTGGCACGACCGGGCGGACGGCGGCAACTACACGCTCGACCGCAGATCCGGCCGTCTCACGGCGATCTTCGCCTCGAGCACCGGGGGCTATTTCATCCATGACCGTTGCGGGCCGCGCCATTGAGGGCGGCTGCCGGGACCGGCAGCCGCACCGCTCCCTC
>JASHTK010000237.1 GCA_030040575.1 Gammaproteobacteria bacterium | reverse complement strand
ACGAGCGTCACGCGGGCGCCGCACCGCACGAGGAGCTCGGCCTTCCGGGTGGCGACGGCTCCGCCGCCGACAACCACGGCCTCGCGGTCCTGCACGCGCAGAAAGATCGGCAGATGCTCCATGCGAGAATTGTCCGCGCGGCGGGCGCGCGACGCTAGCTCTGGGCGGCTGCGGCTCGGGCGTGGGGGTGCAGGCCGCACTCCCGCGCCTCGGGGTTCTCCCACCACCAGCGGCCCGCCCGGCTGCCCTCGCCGGGCTCGACCGCCCGCGTGCAGGGCGCGCAGCCGATGCTCGGGTACTGCCGGTCGTGCAGCGCATTGTAGGGAAGCTTGCGCGTGCGGATGTACGACCAGACCTGCTCCTCGGTCCAATCGAGCAGCGGGCTCAGCTTGTGCAGGCCGTGCTGCTCGTCCCACTCGATGGGCGCGCCGAGCGAGCGGGCCTTCGATTGCTCGCGCCGCACGCCCGTGACCCAGGCGGAGTACCCGGCCACGAAGCGCTTGAACGGCACCACCTTGCGCACGTTGCAGCAGGCGAGCCGCGCCTGCGGGCTGTGGTAGAAGCCGTTGACGCCCTGGCTGGCGACGAGGTCCGAGAGCTCATCGGCGTTCGGATAGATGACGCGGATGCGGTTGTCGTAGCGCCGCTGCAGCTTCTCGAGCAGCTCGAAGGTCGCCTCGTGCAGCCGTCCGGTGTCGATGCTCACGATGTCGATCTGCGGGACATCGGTGCAGATGAGGTCCGTGAGCACCATCGCCTCGGCGCCGAGGCTGTTCGCGTAGACGACGCGGCCGAACCGCCTCACGGCCTGCGAGAGCAGCTCGCGGATCGCGGCCGCTTTGGACTCGAGCTCGAGTGTGAGGACTTGACCCATGGTGCGGAAGCTCCACTGTATCGGTGACAATGAGGTCACAGAAGGAATCTTTGCTTCTTTCGGTCTGCGGCATGGTTATGTACGCGGCCCCTCGGGCTGCCGGACCGGGAGGCGGCAGTCGAGAAGATTCCGGCATATGTAGATTCGGGTTGGTTATGAGCGGCGCCCCGGGGGTGCCCGAGGCTGGTCGGGGCCCCCCAAAAGGGGCCGGGGGAGTCGAGCGATGAAACTGCATCAGTTGCGATACCTCGCAGCAGTCGCGCAGAGCGGGCTCAACATCACCGCGGCCGCGCAGAAGCTGCACACCTCCCAGCCGGGCGTCAGCAAGCAGATCAAGCTGCTCGAGGACGAGCTCGGCTTCCAGATCTTCACGCGCGAGGGGCGCAACCTCACCCGCATCACGCCCGCGGGCCAGCAGGTGATCGAGCGGGCGATGCGGATCCTGCAGGAGACGCAGGCGATCCGCGATCTGGCGACGGAGCTGCGGGATGAGGGCCGGGGGAGCCTCTCGATCGGCACGACCCATACCCAGGCACGCTACGTCCTGCCGGATGTGATTCGCGACTTTCGCGCGCGCTACCCGCAGGTGCGGGTCAACCTGCATCAGGGCACGACCGAGCAGATCGCCGAGATGGCCGGGCAGGACCGCATCGATTGCGCGATCGCGACGGGCTCCGAGCACCTGTTCGAGGACATGACCTTGCTGCCGTGCTACCGCTGGCACCGGGTGATCGTGGTGCCGCGCAGCCATCCGCTCGCCGAGACGCCCCGTCCGACCTTGAAGCAGCTCGGGGCCTATCCGATCGTCACCTACACGTTCAGCTTCACCGGGCCCTCCTCGCTCCAGCAGGCATTCGCCAAGGCGGGCCTCACCCCGGATGTGGCGATCACGGCGCGCGATGCGGATGTCATCAAGGCCTATGTGCGCCTCGGCCTCGGCGTCGGCATCGTCGCGGCGATGGCGGTCGATCCGCGCGAGGACGCGGACCTCGTCGCGATCGACGCCTCGCATCTGTTCGCGCCGCACGTGACGTGGATCGGGTTCCGCCGCGGCGTGCTCTTGCGGAAGTACATGTACGACTTCATCCAGCTGCTCGCGCCGCACCTCGACCGCCGGCTCGTCGAGCGCGCCCACCGCATGTCGAGCTCGGCGGAGGTGGCGGAGCTCCTCGCGGACGTGGCGCTGCCGGAGCGCTGATATCATCCGCTCATGGCGGGGCTTTATTTCGAGGAGCTCGCGGCGGGGCGCAAGTTCGATCACGCCGTCCACCTCGACCGGGAGGCCGCGAGGGAGACCGAGTTCGGCGAGCCGCTCGTGAACGGCGTGCTCACGCTCGGGCTCATGGTCGGCATCTCGGTCTACGACACGACCTACGGCACCACCATCGCGAACCTCGGCGGGGAGAAGGTGCAGTTCCCGCGGCCCGTCCGCGTCGGGGACACCTTGCGCATCGTGACGTTCGAGCACCGCGCGTTCAATCGGCGCAACGAGGAGGTGGCCTCCTGCCTGCGCGCGGCGCTGATGCGGCGGAGGCCGGCGGCGTGACCGCCCGATCGTGGCTCTTTGTCCCGGGGGACAGCGAGCGCAAGCTCGCCAAGGCGGCGGCGAGCCCGGCCGATGCGCTGATCCTCGATCTCGAGGACTCGGTCGCGCCCGAGCGGCGCGCTACGGCCCGCGAGCGGATCGCGGGGTTCCTGCGCGGCCATCCCCGCGGCGGCGCGCAGCGGCGCTGGGTGCGCGTCAATGCGCTCGCGAGCGGCGAGCTGCTCGAGGACCTCGCGGCGGTGATGGCGGGTGCGCCGGATGGGATCGTGCTGCCGAAGGTCTCCTCGCCCGAGGAGGCGCTCGAGGTGGACCACTATCTCTCGGCGCTCGAGCGGCGCGAGCGCCTCGCGCCGCAGACGAGCCTCCTCCTCATCGCGACGGAGACTCCGCGGGCGGTGCTCGAGCTCAGCCGCCTCGTCGCGGCGCTCCCGGCCGCGGCGGGCCGCACGAGCGGGCCCGCGGCCGCAAATCGGGAGCCGTCCGCCGTGCGGTGGACATCCGCTCCGCGGCTCGCCGCGCTCACCTGGGGCGCTGAGGATCTGTCGGCCGCGCTCGGGGCGGCGGCGAGCACCGCCGCCGACGGATCGCTCACGTTCACCTTCGAGCTCGCGCGCTCGCTGTGCCTGCTCGCGGCCGCGGCAGCCGGCGTGCAGGCGATCGACGGCGTCCACGCCGACCTAGCGGACCGCGAAGGCCTCGCACGCGAGCTCGCGAGGGCGCGCCGCGACGGGTTCAGCGGCAAGCTCGCCATCCACCCCGATCAAATTGAGCCCATCAACGCCGCGTTCACGCCGACCGCGAGCGAGGTCGCGCACGCGCGCCGGATCGTCGCCGCGTTCGCCGCCTCGCCCGAGATCGGCGTGACGAGCATCGATGGGAGGATGATCGACCGCCCGCACCTGCTGCGGGCGCAGCGGCTGCTCGCTGCCGCGGAGCGTCTCGGGGGAAAGTGATCGCCCGCCGCGGCGCCCCGGCGGGCTCCGCCCGCACCGCCGCCCGCACCGCCGGCCGCTACGGGCGCGGCTCCATCTCGGGCGGCAGGCGCAGCAGGTCCTCGGGCGTATCGATGTCGACGCCTGCGTTCGCCAGCTCGATGGCGATCAGCCGATCTGCGGCGCGGTGCAGCAGCTCGCGGGCGCCGCGATCGCCCCGCAAGGCGGCGAGCTGCGTGAACTGCGAGCGGGGGAAGATGGCCGGCACGCCGACGGTCGCCTCGTATCGCGAGGCGATGATGTAGTCGGGATCGCGGCGCCAGACCCCGACGAGCCGCCTGAGGTCCTCCGCCGTCACGGCCGCCTGATCCGCAAGGACGAGCAGCACGCCGTCGCAGCTCGGCGGCAGGTGCGCGATCCCGGCGCGGATCGAGCTCGCGAGGCCCTCCGCCCATCCTCGATTGACGATGACCGAGGCCGTCGTGTGGCGCAGGAGTGGCGCGAGCTCGGCGGCGTGCGCGCCGAGCACGACGAGCACGGCTTGACCGGCGACCTCGACCGCATTGGCGACGGCTCGGTGCAGGAGCGGGCGGCCGTGCACACGGACGAGCTGCTTCGGCGAGCCAAAGCGCGTCGAGGCGCCGGCGGCCAGCACCAGGGCATGCAGGCTCGCGGGGTCAGTCGAGGGTGGGGCCGGCTCCATGTCGGAGCACCTCCGCCCGGAGCCTGCGCTCCTCGAGGACCGAGTCCGCATCGACCCGCGCGATGCGCCGCCAGTCCTCCACCGTGTAGCCGGCCTCCGCGAGCGCCTGCACGGAGAGCCTCGAGACGATCAGCCGCTCGAGGAGCGCCGCCGAGCGGCCGAGCGCCTCGAGCCGCTGCCGGCCTCCGTTCATTCCCGGCGGACCTCCGACCGCTCCCGGCCCGCCTCGCCCGGCGCGGCGAGTGCCGCGGAGCTCCAGCAGCTCCCCGAGTGCGACCGTGACGGCGCCGAGGCCCTCCTCGAGCGCGTGCAGGGCGGCAGGCTCCCCGCGCGCGCCGTCCGCCGGTCCGCGCACTCGGCTCGAGCGCTCGAGGAGTGCCTGGGCTCGAGCCCGCTCTTGGTTCATGCTAAACAGGATGTAGTTCGCGCAACTTTCTGTAAATTCTGGTGAAACAAGCTCTGAGCCTGCGGTGCAAAGGCCGGCGACCTCGCGCAGGTGCTGCCGCTCGGCGGCAAGCTGTGACTTGAGCAGCTGCACCTCGTTCATGGCGCTCGGTCGGCGAGCGGCGGACCGCCGCGCGGGTGCAGGTGCGCGTGGATCTCCGCGACGATCGCGAGGGCGATCGACTCGGGCGTGCGCCCGCCGAGATTCAATCCGACGGGCGCGCGCAGGCGGCGGCTGAGGGTGCCGGCGTCCGCCCCGAGATCACCGAGCAGCTTGTCGCGCCGGTGCGGTGGCCCGAGCAGTCCGAGGTAGCCGATGGGCCCTGTCGCAAGGGCGCGCAGGTACTCGAGGTCGGACGGCAGGTGGTGGCTCATGACGACCGCGGCCTCGTAAGCGCGCAGATCGAGCGTGCGGGTGAGCTCCTCCGGGCGCGCGAGCACCACGCGCTCGGCCGCCGCGAAATGCTCGCGCCGCGCGTAGGAGGGGCGGTGGTCGTACACGGTCACCTTCCAGCCGAGCCGGGCCGCGAAATCGACGATCGGCAAGGCATCGGGTCCGGCGCCGAGCAGCAGCAGCCGCGGTGGCAAGGCGAGTGGGAAGACGAAGAGCCGCAGCGCGGGTGCCGTGAGCCAGTCGGGACGGCCGGCCTGCGCGACGCGCTCGAGAGCGGCCGCGATCTGCGCATCGAGCGGCGGCGCGAGCCGCGAGGGGTCGCCCGGAAGCAGGACCGGGCCCGCCTCGACACCGGCGGCCCGCGATTCGACCAGCAAGGCGACGGCCGTGCGGCGGTGATCGGTGAGCGCCTGGGCGAGATGCTCGATGGGCTGCCAGCCCTCGCGGGGGCCGACGCGCAGGAGCCGGATGCTCATCGCGCCCTCGCAGCCGATGCCGAGCCCCCAGAGCGCATCGTCCGATCCGCCGGTGTGGTAGGTGACGGTGCGCGGCTCGCCGGTCTCGATGACCGAGCTCGCGTGCTCGCGCAGGTCCGCCTCGAGGCAGCCCCCGGAGAGCAGTCCGGCGTAGGCGCCGTCCGCGGCGATCGCCATCAAGGCCCCGGGCTTGCGGTACGTCGATCCGCTCGTGTGGACGACCACGGCGAGGGCGAAGGCCCTCGCGGCGGCACGCTCGCGCTCGATGAGCGGCAGCAGGGGAGAGAGCTGGGCTTCCACGGGCAAATTATGCGTCAAGTTGCACCTGCCCGAACGCGTCAGTAGAGTCGCACGGCCTTTTTCCGCCCTCGGCCCCGCTCACCCATGACCCGCGCCACCCCCAACGACTCCGCTCAACTCCCGTCCTGGGTCGTCCACAAGTTCGGCGGCTCGAGCGTCGCGGACGCCGACTGCTTCCGCCGCGTCGCGGAGATCATCGAAGGGGAGCCGCAACCCCGCCTCGCCGTCGTGCTCTCGGCCTGCCGCGGAGTGACCGACGCGCTCCTTGAGCTCGTCGCGCTCGCCGAGCGCCAAGACACGAGCTACCAGGCCGAGCTCGCGGGGCTGCGCGAGCGCCATGCCGGCATCGCGCGCGAGCTGCTCGAGCGCGAGGGCTCGCGGCTCTACCTCGCCGCCCTCGATCGGGACTGCCACGACATCGAGGGGATCCTGCACACGGTCGGCCTCACGCGCTCGGCGGCCCACAACGTCCGGGACCTCATCGCCGGGTACGGCGAGATCTGGTCCACCCGGCTCTTCCACCGCTACCTCGAGGCCCGCGGTAAGCGCCCCGCGCCGATCCAGTGGCTCGATGCGCGGCGCGCGATCGTCGTCGAGTGGGGCTCGCTCGGGCCGGCGGTGCTGTGGCCCGAGTCGCAGCAGAGCATCGCGCGGCTCGTCGAGCGGGATTTCACCGGCACCCTCATCGTCACGGGCTTCATCGCCTCGAACCGCCGGGGCGTGCAGACGACGCTCGGCCGCAACGGCAGCGATTTTTCGGCCTCCATCTTCGCAACGCTCCTCGGGGCCGCGGAGATCCAGATCTGGACCGACGTGGATGGGGTCTTGTCCGCCGACCCGCGCCGCGTGCCCGACGCGAAGGTGATCGACTCGCTCTCGTACCTCGAGGCGATGGAGCTCGCCTACTTCGGCGCCAAGGTGATCCACCCGCAGACCATGGCGCCGGCCGTGCGCGGCGGCATCCCGATCCGCATCCGCAACACGTTCGCGCCGCAGAAGCCGGGCACGCTCATCTGCGGGCGACCGGACTCGAAGCTGCCGGTGAAGGGGATCACGACCATCGAGCGCATCGCGCTCATCAATCTCGAGGGCGCCGGCATGATCGGCGTGCCCGGCACGGCGCACCGGCTGTTCGGCGCGCTGCGCGAGGAGCAGATCTCGGTGATCCTCATCTCGCAGGGCAGCTCGGAGCACTCGATCTGCTGCGCCGTGCCGAGCGCGGAGGCCGAGCGCGCCGTCGCCGTGGTGCGCGCGGCCTTCGAGCGCGAGCTGCGCGAGGGCCAGATCCAAAGCGTCGATGTGGACCCGCAGCTCGCGATCCTCGCCGTCGTCGGCGACGGCATGGCGGGGACGCCGGGCGTTGCGGCGAAGGTGTTCAACGCGCTCGGCAGCGCCGCGGTCAACGTGCGCGCCATCGCGCAGGGCGCCTCGGAGCGGAACATCTCGGTCGTCGTCTCCGCCAAGGACGCGACGCGCGCGCTGCGCGCCGTGCACGCCGGGTACTACCTCTCCCCGCACACCCTGTCGATCGGCATCATCGGTCCGGGCACCGTCGGGCGGGTGCTGCTCGACCAGCTCGGGTCCCAGACCGCGCGGCTGCGCCGCGAGTTCCAGCTCGACTTGCGGATCCGCGGCATTCTCTCCTCGCGGCGCATGCTGCTCGCGGAGTCGGCAGTGGATCTGGGCGCCTGGCGGCCGGCCTTCGAGGCGAGCGGCGTGCCCGCCGACCTCGCGCGCTTCGTCGATCACTTGCGGGTCGATTACCTGCCGCACACGGTGATCATCGATTGCACGGCCTCCGGGGACATCGCGGGACACTATCGCGAGTGGCTCGCGAGCGGCATCCACATCGTGACGCCGAACAAGAAGGCGAACAGCGCGAGCTGGGAGTCCTACCGCGCCCTGCACGAGGCGCGGCGCACGAGCGGCGCCCACTACCTCTACGAGGCGACCGTCGGGGCGGGCCTGCCGGTGATCCAGACGCTGCGCGACCTCAGGGAGACCGGCGATGAGGTCGCGAGCATCGAGGGCATCTTCTCCGGGACGCTCGCGTACCTCTTCAACGTCTACGACGGCAAGGTCGCCTTCTCCGACATCGTGCGCGACGCGAAGCAGCGCGGCTACACCGAGCCTGACCCGCGGGACGACCTGTCGGGCTTGGACGTCGCGCGCAAGCTGATCATTCTCGGGCGCGAGCTCGGGATGGCGCTCGAGCTCTCCCACGTCGGCATCGAGAGCCTGGTGCCGACCGGGCTCGGCGACGGGTCGATCGAGGAGTTCATGAGCCGGTTGCCGCGCCACGACGCGGCGATGCTCGATCGGCTGCATTCCGCGCGCTCCCGCGGCAAGGTCCTGCGTTACCTCGGACGGCTGGCCGCGGACGGTCGGGCGACCGTCGGCCTCGTCGAGCTCGACGCCAAGCATGCCTTTGCCAACATCGCGCTCACCGACAACGTGGTGCGCTTTGCGACCGGCCGCTACTGCGACAACCCGCTCATCGTCCAGGGACCCGGTGCCGGACCGGCCGTCACGGCGGGTGGGGTGTTCGCGGACCTGCTGCGCCTCTCGGCGTATCTCGGAGCGCGCCTGTGAGCGCGAGCCGGGCGACGGCCTTTGCGCCGGCGTCGGTCGGGAACGTCGCGATCGGCTTCGACATTCTCGGCTTCGCCGTCGATGCGCTCGGGGATCGGGTGACGGTCGCGCGCCGGCCGGCGCCGGGCGTCACCATCAGCGCGATCACGGGAGCGGCGGTCGACCTGCCGCTCGAGCCGGAGCGCAACACGGGGGGCCGCGCGCTGCTCGCGATGAGTGCCGCGCTCGCGCTCGACTTCGGCCTCGAGATGCAGATCGAGAAGGGCATTCCGCTCGGATCGGGCCTCGGCGGCTCGGCGGCCTCGGCTGTCGGGGCCGTCGTCGCCGCGAACGCGCTGCTGCCTGCGGCGTGCTCGAAGCTCGAGCTGCTGAAATTCGCGATGGAGGGGGAGGCGGTCGCGAGCGGCTCGCTGCACGTGGACAACATCGCTCCCTCGCTCTTCGGCGGCCTGGTGCTGACGGTCGGGATCGACCACCCCCGGGTGAAGCAGATCCCGGTGCCCTCCGCGGTGCGCGCGGTCATCGTGCATCCGCACATGTTTCTCTCGACCAAGCAGGCGCGCGCGATTCTGCGCCGCAGCGTCGATCTGTCGGACTTCGTCTGGCAGACCGCCCATCTCGCCGGGTTCATCTCCGGGTGCTACACGGACGATCTCGAGATGATCCGCGCCTCGTTCGAGGACGTGGTGATCGAGCCGCAACGCCAGGCCCTCATTCCGGGGTTTGCCGACGTGCGGCGCGCCGCGATCGAGGCCGGCGCGCTCGGCTGCTCCATCTCCGGGGCGGGCCCGGCGATGTTCGCCTGGGCGCTCGCGTCCTGCGCGGAGGCCGTGCGCACCGCCATGCAGCGCGCATTCGCGCGCCACGCCGTGCAGATCGATGACTGGATCGTCGAGTTCGACTCGCTCGGCGCGCGCGTGGTCGCGAGCGAGTAACGGCCATGCGCTTCGTGAGCACGCGCGATCCGGCGCACGCGGCGGGGCTCGCGGAGGCGCTCGAGCGGGGGCTCGCCCCGGATGGAGGGCTCTACGTCCCGAGCGAGTGGCCCGAGTACTCGCCCGAGGCGCTCGGCGCGCCGGGCACCGGCGGGCGCGCCCTCGCGGGGCTCGCCGTCGCGATGCTGCGGCCCTTCTTCGCCGGCAGCCGGCTCGCGCCGCACCTAGCGGCGATCGCCGCGGAGGCGTTCAGCTTCGATGCGCCGCTCGAGCCCCTCGATGCGCTCGGCCGCCTGAGCGTCCTTGAGCTCTTTCACGGCCCGACGGCGGCGTTCAAGGACTTCGGGGCGCGCTTTCTCGCGGCGTGCCTCGCGCGCCTGAGAGCCCCGAGCGACCGAACGCTTACGCTGCTCGTTGCGACGTCGGGCGACACGGGAGGCGCCGTTGCCGCGGCGTTCCACGAGCGGCCGGGCTTCGAGGTGGCGGTGCTCTACCCGAAGGGGCTCGTCTCGGCGACCCAGGAGCGCCAGCTCACCTGCTGGGGCGGCAACGTGCGCGCGTTCGCGGTCCGCGGCACCTTCGATGACTGCCAGCGCCTGGTCAAGGAGGCCTTTCTCGACCCAGCGCTGCGCGAGCGCCGCGTGCTCTCCTCGGCGAACAGCATCAATCTCGGACGCCTGCTGCCCCAGGCGGTGTACTACGCCGCCGCGAGCCTCGCGATCCGGCAGGCGTACCGCGAGCCCGCCTCGTTCATCATTCCGGCGGGCAACCTCGGCAACTCCCTCGCCTGCGTCTGGGCCCGCAGGCTCGGGCTGCCCATTGCGGAGGTGGTGCTCGCGCACAACGCGAACCGCGCCGTGCCGGATTTCCTGCGGACCGGGGTGTGGCAGCCTCGGCCGAGCATCGCGACGCTCGCCTCGGCGATGGATGTCGGCAATCCGAGCAACCTCGAGCGGCTGCGCGCCCTCTACCCGCAAATCGACCGGCTACGCACGGCCGTCGAGGCCGACACGGTGGACGATGAGCACATTCGCGAGCGCATCCGCGCGGACTTCCAGCGCTTCGGCCGCACCTGGTGTCCGCATACCGCGACCGCCGCGGAGGTCTACGCGCGCCTGCCGCCCGAGCGGCGCAGCGCGCGGCGCTGGGTGCTCGTCGCGACGGCGCATGCAGCGAAGTTCCGCGAGATCATCGAGCCGCTGATCGGCCGCCCGGTCGCGGTGCCCGACTCCCTCGCGCGCCTGCTCGAGCGGCCGGTCTTGCGGTCCGAGATCGCCCCGCAGCTCGAGGCTCTGCGGAGCGCGCTCGCGTGAGAGGGCGCTCATGAGCAAAATGAGCGGGCTGCCTCCGCTCACTTGGGTGCTCGTCGTGTGCGGGGCGGCGGCCGGCTGGGGCCTCTCCTGGCTGTGGCGGTGGTATCGGCAGAGGCGGGCCCGCAAGGCGCTGATCGCCTCCATCACGGCGGTCGCCGTGGACTCTCTCATCGACATCCTCGTGCCGGATGGCATGGGCGGGTCGTTTCACTGCGACTTCGTGCTGCTCACGCCGCGCGGGGCCGTCGTCGTCGATCTGCGCGACGTGAGCGGGAACGTCTTCGGGGGCGACCAGATGGACAAGTGGACGGTGATGGACGGCGCGCAGCGCTTCACCTTCGTGAATCCGCAGAGCGCGCTCTACGATCGGGTGGCCGCGGTGAAGGCGCTCTCGGGGGAGATGCCGGTCGAGGGCCGCGTCGTCTTCACGCGCCGGGCAAAGTTTCCGAAGGGCCTGCCCAAGTGGACACTCGTCATCGACGCGCTGCGCAGCGAGTTCCCACCGGTCGAGCCGGCCGTCGTCTCCGGCGTCATGGAGCACTTCGGGGAGAGCTGGCAGGGCGTGAGACGCTCGGTCGCGCCGAGCTCGCTCGCACAGCCCCGGCCGCTCGCGGCACCCTGAGACGGGCCGGAGCGTCAACGCGGCGGAGGAGGGTCCGAGCTCATCGGCCGGGAGGCGCGATCGGCGAGGACGAGCGCGATGCAGGCCGTGAGTTGCTTCGCGTATTCGATGTCGAGGAACTCGTTCGGTCCGTGCGCGTTCGACTGCGGCCCGAGAACGCCCGTCGCGAGGAACTCGCTCGCGGGGAAGCGCTCCCCGAGCAGAGCCATGAAGGGGATGGTGCCCCCGCAGCCGACGTAGACCGCATCCCGGCCGAAGATCTGCCGCGAGGCGCGCTGCACGGACTCGGCGAGGTGAGGCGTGAAGGGCGGAGCGTTCCAGCCCGCGGTCGGGGGCTCCATCTCGAGGTGAACCTCGGCGTCGTACGGCGGGTCGCGTGTGAGCGCGGCGGAGAGCGCTTCGGCGGCGGCGCCGGGGTCGCAGGTCGGCGGTAGGCGGACCGAGAGCTTGAGCGCGATCTGCGGCAGCAGCACGTTGCCCGCCGAGCCGATCGGCGGCAGCCCCTCGGCGCCCGTGACGGCGAGCGTCGGGTGCCACGTGCCGTTGATGAGGAGCTCGAGAGGACTGTCGGAGAGGGCTTGCACGCCGGGTGCGAGGGGCACCTTGCCCGCGACCCGCTCGCCGAGCACGCGCGCGGCGGCGGCGATCTCGGCGAACCGGTCCTTGGGGACCGGGACCTGAAGCTCCTCGAGCGTGAGGTCTCCGGTCACGGGATTCTCGATGCGGGCGAGCAGCTGCTCGAGGATGCGGAACGGGGTCGGTGCAATCCCGGTCGCGAGGCCCGAGTGCACCCCCTCCGTCAGCACTCGCACGCGCAGCGTCGCGCCGAGATGGCCGCGGAGCGAGGTGGTGCACCACAGCTGATCGTAGTTGCCGCACTCGGCATCGAGGCACACGACGAGCGAGGGGGTGCCCACGCGTTCGGCGAGCGCGGCAAGGTGGGCCGGCAGATGGATGCTGCCGCTCTCCTCCGAGGCCTCGACGAGCAGCACGCAGCGGGGCAGCGCGACGCCCTGCGCCTGCAACGCCGCGAGCGCCGCGAGGGCGCAGAACGCGGCGTAGCCGTCGTCCGCCGCGCCGCGCCCGTAGAGCTTGCCGTCTCGCAGGACCGGTTCCCATGGCGCAAGTCCGGGCCCCCAGCCGGAGAACTCCGGCTGCTTGTCGAGATGACCGTAGAGCAGCACGGTCTCGGACCGCTCGCCCGGGACCTCGACGAGGAGGACCGGGGTGAGGCCCGGCAGTCGATGCACCGCGACCTGCATGCCGGGGATCGGCTGCGCGCGGCACCACTCCGCGATGAGCTGCACCGCGCGCTCCATGTGCCCGCTCGCCTGCCAGCCGGGGTCGAATGCGGGGGAGCGGTTCGGAATGCGAACGTAGGCCTGCAGCCGCTCGAGGATGGAATGGTCCCAGTGCCGCTCGATCGCGCGGCGCAGGCGCGGCAGGTCGAGGCTCGGGCCGATGGGGCTCATCGCGCGGTCCGCTCGGGCGCGTTACAATCTGTCAATAAGATCAACATCTTGAATATCTTTATTCATGTAAATCATTCATCGTGGGGAGCCGCTCGGGCTCGCCGGGCGGCGGAGGCAATCGGAACAGCGCTCGGCTCGCCGCGGTCGCCGACTCGGCGAGCTCCTCGAGGCTCACGCCGCGGGCCCGCGCGAGGACCCGTGCGATGTGCGGCAGGTACATGGGCTCGTTGCGCCGGGAGGAGGGCCACGGCCGCAGGTCCCGCGGCAGCAGGTAGGGCGCATCGCTCTCCACCAGCAGCCGGGCGGGGGGAATCTCGCGCACAAGGGGCAGCAGATGCGTTCCGCGCCGCTCGTCGCAGACCCAGCCGGTGAGGCCGACCGCGAGCTCGAGCTCGAGACACGCGATGAGCTGATCGCGCGTTCCGGTGAAGCAGTGCGCGACCCCTCCTGCGAGGCGCGGCCGGTGCTCGCGCAGGATGGCGGTGAAGTCCTCGTGTGCGTCGCGCTGGTGCAGAAAGACGGGCTTGCCGAGGCGGGCGGCGAGCTCGAGCTGGCGCTCGAAGGCGCGGCGTTGCGCCGGCCGGGGCGAGTAATCGCGGAAGTAATCGAGGCCGCACTCCCCGATCGCGACCACCTCGGGCGCGGCGGCGAGGTGCTCGAGCTCGCCCGCGAGCGGCTCGTCGAGCTCGACGGCATGGTGAGGGTGGACCCCCGCGGTCGCGAAGAGTCTTGCCGGATACTCGCGGGCAAGCTCGAGGGCCCGACGAGAGCTCGGGCCGTTCGCGCCCGTCACGATCATCTGCGTGACCGCCGCGTCCGCGGCCCGCTCGATGACGGCCGCTCGATCCGCATCGAAGCTGTCGTGAGTGAGATTGACTCCGATGTCGATCAGGTGCACGGCGGCCTCGGTCGGAGGGCCCGGCCCGAGGGCAGCCGGGCCGCTCGGGCAGGCACGCATTCTCTCATGGGAGCGCGCGGCCTTTGATGGCAAAATGCGCGCGTGCTGGAGGCCGCCGTGAGCTCCGAGGATCCCCCGCCGCCAACGCCTGCTCCGCCGGCAGCGAGCGCTCGCTCGCTCGGCATCCGCATCTTGTACATGATCGTCTTTGCGCTGGTATTCTGGATCCTCTCCTGGACGCTCGCAGTGACCGCGCTCGTCCAGCTGGTGCTCACCCTGCTCGCAGGGGGGCGCAATGCCGATATGGCGCGCTTCGGCGCGGGGCTTGCAATGTACTCGCGGCAGATCATCGAGTTCTTGACGTTCGTGGACGATCGCCTGCCCTTTCCGTTCGGGGAGTGGCCGGCGACATGAGCGGCCGCAGCGCCTCCCGCGACGGGGGATACCCGCTCTCGCGCCTCGCGGCCGCGACGCTCCTCGTCGCAGGCTCGGCGCTCGCCTGGGCGGGGCAGGGTGCCTCCGCGCCGGCGAGCGGCGCGACCGCCCACCCGCTCGATTTGAGCCCGCCGCCGCTCTATCTGGTGCTCACGCCGGAGCAGATCGAGGCCCTGACCACTGACGATCAGGACGCGCCGCTGATCGAGGAGGTGACGGTCCGGAAGCCGGATTACGAGTCGCCGATCCCCGTCGGCCCCTTCCGTGCCCTGCCGTGGGCGCTGCTGCACCCGCTCGAGGCGTGGAAGATCATCATGCCCATCACGGACGATTGATCCTCAAGATCCCAAGAGCCGCGCTCGCGGTCACGGCGTCACGACGATCTTGCCGACCTGCTGATTGGACTCGAGGAACCGGTGCGCCTCGACGATCTGCCCGAGCGGGAAGGTCTTCGCGATGACCGGTCGCAGGTGGCCTTCGGCGAGGCCGCGCAGGATGAGATCCCGCGCCCGCGCGGCGCGCTCGGGCCTGTTCCAGAGGAAGGTGTGGACCCAGCCCCTCAAGCTCAGGCTCTTGAAGGCGGCCGGCCAGTGCGGGTAGGGAGTCGGCTGGCCGCTCAGGCTCCCGTAGATGAAGAGGATCCCCTCCTCGGCCATCGCGTTGGCGAGGGTTTCCACGAAGGGGCCGCCCACCGGGTCGAACACGACTCGCACGCCCTTGCCGCCGGTGATTCTCAGCACCTCCGCGACCACATCGGTCTCCGCCGTCGCGATGACGTGCTCGGCGCCGAGCGCCTTCAGCGCCGCGGCCTTCGCGCTGTGGCGCGTGGCGGCGATCGGGACCGCGCCCGCCCAGTTGGCGAGCTGGATGGCCGCGATCCCGACGCTGCTCGATGCCGCCGGGATCAGCACGTAGTCCCCGATGCCGATTCGGGCCTCGATGACCGCGAAGGCCGTGAAGTACTGCATCCAGATCGAGGCCGCCTGCACCGAGGAGAGCTGCGGCGGAGCGGGGATCACGCTGCGGGCCGGCACGATCGCCTTCTCCCCGTAGACTCCGTACTCCCCGAGCCGGTACGTCGGCACGACGCACACGCGCTCGCCCGCGGAGAATCCCTGCACGGCCGGACCGAGCGCCTCGACGGTGCCGGCCGCCTCGTACCCGATCAGGGTCGGCAGCTTCGGCGGCACGAGGTAAGCGCCCGCGCGGAACAGCGCCTCGGAGCGGTTGAGCCCGATCGCCTCCACTCGGATGCGGATCTCTCCGGCCCCCGGCTGGCCGACCTCGGCCTCCTCGAGCTTGAGGACCTCGGGCCCGCCGGTCTTGTAAATGCGGACGATCTGCGTCATGCGGCGGCACCTCCTCTGCCCGGGAGAGCGCTCATTCTATGCCTCGTCGCCGCTCGCGCGCAGGCCTCGCGGGCGCGCGCTCGAGGCCTCAGGCGCGCAGGTCCTGGACGCGGTCCTTCCACCGGCCCCCGCGGCCGCGCCGGTACTCGATCGCCGAGTGAAGCGTCGCGAGGGCGTAGAACACGGCGATCGCGGGCAGGCCCAGGCACGAGAGGCCCGGCAGGCCGTAGAAGCGCACCATCGGGCGGTAGGCGAGGCTCATGAGCGCCCAGGAGGCGGCGCCGAGCGCGGCCTCGAGCGGCCGGCCGGTGAGCAGCAGAGCGGGCGGCAGCGCGTACGCGAGGAGCAATCCGGCGAGCGTCAAGCCGAGCAGGGCATAGGAGTGATGCAGCTGGTTGAAGGCCGTGCGGGAGATCATGCGGCCGATCTCGGCGAACGAGCCATAGGGGCGGATGCTGCGCGCGCCGCGCGTGAGCCCGAGCCAGAGCGAGCCTCCGGCCGCCTTCACGGCGGCGGCGAGCGCACAGTCGTCGATGATCTCGGAGCGGATCGCGCGCAGGCCGCCGATGCGGGCGAGCGCTTCCGGCCGGATCAGCATGCAGCCTCCGGCCGCGCCCGCCGTCCGCGACCGCGGGGAGGCGATCCACGCGGGCGGATAGAGCATGAAGAAGAAGAACACGAACGCGGGGATCAGGCATTTCTCCGCGAAGGTCGTGGTCGGCAGGCGCACCATGTACGAGAGGAGGTCGCGGCCGCTCGCCTCAGCGTTCGCGAGCAGACCGGCGAGGCTGTCCGGATCGTGATGGATGTCGGCGTCGGTGAAGAGCAGGTAGTCCGGGCGGTGCTCGGCCGCGGCCGCAACGCCCTGGGCCATGGCCCAGAGCTTGCCGGTCCAGCCCGCCGGCAGGAGCGTGCCCTCGATGAGCGTGAGGCGCGGCGATTCGCCGAGCCGCGCGGCGGCGGCGGCAGCAGCGCCGGCCGTATCGTCCGAGCTGCCGTCGTCCACGACGACGAGGTGGATCGAGCCGTGGAACTGCTGGCGCAGCAGCGACTCGACCGCATCGCCGATGACGGCCGCCTCGTTGCGCGCGGGAACGACGGCGACGACCGTCCTCGCGACGGCGCCCGCCGGGACCGGCGGCGGCAGGTGCCCCGAGACGCGCCAGAAGCCGCCGCGCGCCACGAGCAGATACGCCCAGATGAGCAGCGGTAGGGCGGCGAGCACGTCATCGCTCAGGCGAGCCATCGGCAATCCTCTCGGGCGGCGGCCGGGACCGCGGCCGCGGCGGCCGACATTATCACGCACAGCGGCTGGTATGATGCCGAGGGCCCGGTCGATCCTCTTGCGAGTGCCTCGATGCTCGATGCGCCGACCTCTCAGCTGTCCTTGTGGTCCGAGGAGGATCCGGGCGAGTCCTGGGTCGTGCGCGAGAGCCGGCGCGCCCGCCGGCTCGCCGTGCGGGTGTTCCAGACGGGGCGCGTCGAGGTGATCGTGCCGCCGCGGACCTCCCGCGGGGCGATCGAGCGCTTCCTCGACCGCCACCGCGCCTGGATCGAGCGCAAGCGCGCCGAAGCGCGGCGCGATGCGGGCG
Source organism: Gammaproteobacteria bacterium (assembly GCA_030040575.1). Lineage (GTDB taxonomy): Bacteria > Pseudomonadota > Gammaproteobacteria > Steroidobacterales > Steroidobacteraceae > JASHUC01. The sequence continues at coordinate 8,066 of JASHTK010000237.1, read as the reverse complement.
CGGGCGAGCCGTTTCCGCCGCGGACCGTCGAGCTGCCGGCGTGCGGGGAGAGCTGGCGAGTGCACCTCGCGGGGGGCGCGGGCCGGCTGCGCATCGCGAGCGCCCCGGGGCTGCTCAGCGTGCACGGGGATTGCCGCAACGCGCGCGCCATGCGCCAGGCGCTGCGCGGCTGGCTCATCTGCCACGCGCGCGGGGTGCTCGGCGCCGCGCTCGCGGCATGCTCGGGCGAGCTCGGCTTTGACTACGAGCGGCTCATCGTGCGCCGCCAGCGCACCCGCTGGGGCAGCTGCTCGGTGCGCGGCACGATCAGCCTCAACTGCTGCCTGCTGTTCCAGCGGCGCGAGGTCATGCGCTACCTGCTCATCCACGAGCTCGCGCACACCCGCCACATGAATCACTCCCGCCGCTTCTGGCAGTGCGTCGCCGAGCACTGCCCGGGGCACCGCGCGCTCGACCGCGAGCTGCTCGACGGCTGGCGGCACGTGCCGGCGTGGGTGTTCGGCGACCCTTGAGCGGGTGCCGCCGCAGGCGATGACGCGCAAATTCGACAAGACCGAGCAGGTCGATCTTTCGGACGAGCCGATCCACTGGGACCTCGGCGCATCCCCCTCGTACGGGGAGTACCTGCGGCTCGGCCGGCTGCTCGATGCGCAGCAGCCGCTCACCCGCGAGCACGACGAGATGATGTTCATCATCGTCCATCAGGTCGCGGAGCTGTGGATGCGGCTGTTCCTGCACGAGCTCGCCGGCGTGCTCGACTGCGTGCGCCGCGACAACGTCGGGCCCTCGTTCAAGATGCTCGAGCGCATCTCGCGGGTGCAGACGCAGCTCACCGCGGCGTGGGCCGTGCTCTCGACGATGACGCCCGCGGACTACTCGGCGTTTCGCAACTCCCTCGGGCGCTCCTCCGGATTCCAATCGGTGCAGTACCGGCTGCTCGAGTTCACGATCGGCAACAAGAACGCGGAGCTGATCGCCGTGCACGGGCGCAACACCGAGGCGTACGCGGCGCTCAAGCGGGCGCTCGAGGCGCCCTCGCTCTACGATGAGATCCTCGCGCTCTTGAGCCGCCGCGGCTACGGCATTCCGGAGGACTACCTCGCGCGCGACTTCAGCCAGCCGTACCGCGCGAGCAAGCAGGTGGCGGGAGCCTGGCTCGCCGTCTACCACAACACCGAGGAGGACTGGGACCTCTACGAGCTCGCCGAGCGGCTGATCGACCTCGATCACCAGTTCCAGCTCTGGCGCTTCGCGCACCTGAAGACCGTGGAGCGGATCATCGGGTACAAGCGCGGCACCGGCGGGACGAGCGGTGTCGCCTATCTCGCCAAGGCGCTCGAGCTTAAATTCTTCCCGGAGCTGTGGCAGATCCGGACCTCGATGTGAGGCGCCGCCGCGCCCGCCAACGGGTGAGGATCCGGTAGCCGAGGAGCACGGCGAGCATGCCGGCATAGAGGAGCGGCTCGCGCACGTCCCGCTTGACCTGCCAGTAGTAGTGCCACACCCCGAGGATCGCGGCGAGGTAGATGAGCCGGTGCAGCTGCGCCCAGCGGCGCCCGAGCCGGCGCATCATCCCCTGGGTGGAGGTGATGCCGAGCGGCACGAGCATCAAGAGCGCGGTGAACCCAATCGTGATGTAGGGCCGCTTGGTGATGTCCTCGAGCACGGCGTGCAGGTCGAGCTGCTGATCGAGGATCAGGTACACGAGAAAGTGGGTCGCGGCGTAAAAGAGCGCGAACAGCCCGAGCATGCGCCGCAGCCGGATGAGATGAGTGAGGCCGGCGAGCTGCCGCGCCGGCGTCACGAGGAGCGTGATGAGTAGGAAGTTGAGCGCGGTCTTGCCGCAGGCGTGCAGGAGCCGCGCGACAGGATCGGGCCCGAGGGACTGTCCGAGGAGGTTGAACGCCCCGGCCGCGAGCAGCACCGCGGGCGCAAGGCTCGCGGCGAACACGACGGGCTTGTAGAGAAGGCGATAGCGCTGCTCGACGCTCGGCCAGGGGGGCATGCGCGGCGGCCCGGTGAAGGCGGTCAGGGGCGATCCCGAGCGGTGCTGCGCGCCCGGGCGGCTAGAAGTCCCGGCGCAGGTCCATGCCCCGGTAGAGGTCCGCGACCTCGCTCGCGTAGCCGTTGAACATGAGCGTCGGCTGGCGCGCGAACCAACCGCCCCCGATCACCCGCTCGGTCGCCTGGCTCCAGCGCGGGTGCGGCACGCTCGGGTTCACGTTGGCGTAGAAGCCGTACTCATCCGGCGCGGCGATGTTCCAGGTATTGCGCGGCTGGCGCTCCGTGAAGCGGATCTGCACGATCGACTTGATGCCCTTGAAGCCGTACTTCCACGGCACGATGAGCCGCAGCGGGGCCCCGTCCTGGTTCGGCAGGACGCGCCCGTAGAGTCCGACGACGAGCAGGGTGAGCGGGTGCATGGCCTCGTCCATCCGCAGGCCCTCGACGTACGGCCACGGGAGGATCGAGTACCGCTCGCCCGGCATCTGCGCGGGATCGTAGAGCGTCGTGAACTCGACGTACTTCGCCCGGGAGGTCGGCTTGAAGCGCCGCAGGAGCGCGCCGAGCTCGAATCCCACCCACGGGATCACCATGGACCACGCCTCGACGCAGCGAAAGCGGTAGATGCGCTCCTCGAGCGGCTGGCCCTTGAGGATGTCCTGCAGATCGTACGTGCCGGTGATCTCCGCCTCGCCCGCGATGGTGAGGCTCCAGGGCCGCGGGCGCAGCGTCGAGGCGTTCGCCTGCGGATCGGATTTGTCGGTGCCGAACTCGTAGAAGTTGTTGTAGCCGGTGATGTCCTCGTAGGGCGTCGGCTGCAGGCTCACCGAGTCCTGCCGATTGAGCGTGTAGTGGAGCGGCTCGAGCTGCGCGGCGGGCGCCGTGTCCGCCCGGGCTTCGGGCAGCGTCGCCGCCGCGCCGCCGGCGAGCGCTCCGGCGAGCAGCGCCCGGCGGCTCATGAAGAGCTCCCGTGGGGTGATCTCGGATGGTGCAATGCGGCCCGGCATTCTCATCATGGGCATCCTCAGCGAGCGTTCCCGCCACCTAAGCTGTACGGCACGCCGCGCCCGTAAAATATAGCGCCAGGGGCGGGGGAGCGACAGGTCGCGGTCGCCGCCCGGTGCGGCCCTATCGCCAGCACGCGGATCGGATGCCGGCACGCGCGGCGAGACGCCGCGCCGCGCGCGAGCCGCAGACGAGCAGCGGCTCATCGACCTTGCGCAAATGGTCGAGGTCGGCGGCCTCGTTCGCATAGGCCGCGGTCCGCATGCCGCGATGGCGACCGGCGAGCTCGAGCAGGCAGCGCGTCTTCTCGGGGCCCCGGCGGTTCGGTGTGGCGAGCCCGCCGTCGAGGCGATTGCCCGCCCAGACGACGCCGGTGCAGATCGCCTCGTCGAATCGCAGATGAGCCGCGATGGCAGGCGCGTACAGATCGATGGCCGCCGTGAGCAGGACGAGCACATCGCCCGCGCGGCGATGAGCGTCGATCGCGCGGAGCGCGTCCGACCGTACCCCGCGCTCGAGAAGCCGCGGCACGAACTGCTCCGTCCACGCCGCGAGCTCCTCGTGCGTGCGGCCCCGGAGCGTCGCCTTGAGCAGTCTCGTCTTGAGCTCTGCGCTGTCGATCCGACCGAGGCCGTACGCAAGCAGCGCGGGCGCGACGCGGAGCAGCCGAAGCAGCTGCCAAGGCCGCTTGCCGAGGAGGCCCGTGACGTAGACGATGAGCGTGTCGTGGCGCGTGATCGTGCCGTCGAGGTCGAAGACGACGAGCCGAGGCGCCGGTGCCGCCATCGAGGCGGACGGGGCAGGGGACCCTGAGACCTGCGCGCCCCGTGCGGTGCTCAAGCGGCGCGGCCCGCCGAGGCGAGCTGGCGCAGCACGTACTGAAGAATGCCGCCGTGGCGGAAGTACTCCCGCTCTTTCGGCGTGTCGATGCGCACCCGCGCCTGGAACTCGAGGGGCTTGCCGCCTGCGGGGACGGCTCTCACCGTGGCCGTCCCACCGAGCGCCTCGGCGCCGAGGATCACCTCGAAGGCCTCGCGTCCGGTGAGCCCGAGGCTCTGGGCGTTCTGCCCCGGCGGGAACTGCAGCGGCAGCACGCCCATGCCGATGAGGTTCGAGCGGTGAATGCGCTCGAAGCTCTCGGCGATGACCGCCTTCACGCCGAGCAGCATGGTGCCCTTCGCCGCCCAGTCGCGCGAGGAGCCGGTCCCGTACTCACGCCCCGCGAGGACGATGAGCGGGGTGCCCTCGGCCTTGTAGCGCATGGCCGCGTCGTAGATCGACATCGTCTCCCCGCTCGGCACGTGGATCGTGACCCCACCCTCGGTGCCCGGTGCGAGGAGGTTGCGCAGGCGGATGTTGGCGAACGTGCCGCGCACCATCACCTCGTGATTGCCGCGGCGCGCGCCGTAGGAGTTGAAATCCGCGGGCTGCACGCCCTGCTCGATGAGGTAGCGCGCCGCGGGACTGCCCTTCGCGATGTCTCCGGCCGGGGAGATGTGATCCGTCGTGACCGAGTCCCCGAGCACCGCGAGCGCGCGGGCGCCGCGAATCGCGCCCGCCGCGGCAGGCGTCATCGTCATGCCGTCAAAATAGGGCGGATTCTTGACGTACGTCGAGCGCTCGTCCCAGCGGTACAGGTTGCCCTCGGGAATGTGGATGTCGGCCCAGCTGCGATCGCCGTCGAACACGCTGCGGTAGCTCGCGCGGAACATCTCCGAGTCGATCGAGCGCAGCACCGTCTCCTCGACCTCCTGCGGAGTCGGCCAGATGTCCTTTAGATAGACGGGGCGGCCGTCGCGTCCCGTGCCGAGCGGATCGGCGGCGAGGTCGATGTCCATCGAGCCCGCGAGGGCGTAGGCGACGACGAGCGGAGGGGAGGCGAGGAAGTTCATTCGCACCTGCGGGTGCACGCGCCCCTCGAAGTTGCGGTTGCCGGAGAGCACCGCGCAGCCGATGAGGTCGCCGGCCCTCACCGCGGAGGAGATCTCCGGACGCAGGGGACCCGAGTTGCCGATGCAGTTGTGAACGCAGACCGTTCCTGCGACGAACGCGTGCAACGAGGTGACGGATAGGTCGAAAACGGCATGCCGGCCGGCGGGACGCCGATCGATCACTTGGAGCGTGAAGGTCGGCAGGAGCAACGACTCCTTCTCGACGCAATATCGTTGCGGCTGACCGCCCGGCGCACGAGGCTCGAGCGCGGCGAACCAGTCACGCACTCCCATCTGCTTGAGGAGCGCGACGGGCGAGGGGAAATCGCAGCTCTCGCGATGCAGGGGCTTGAAGCGCGTCCCGCCCCCGCCCGGAAGACGGTCAAAGCGGTCATGACCCTCGAGCAGGGAGTAGTGGGGGAAGACCGGAGTCTCCCGCGCCGCGAGCTCGGCCGCCGCCAAGGTGCGGGCTTTGCGGAACGCAAAGTCGTAGTGCGTCTGGTGAATCTCATCCAGGCGGTCCGCCATCCACAGTCGTTGCCGGTTGATCGTGTCGATCGTGCGCCAGTAGACGGCGGCAGCGCTTGCGCGCAGCGTCTTGTCCACGCAATAGCGGAACCCGACTCGCTCGACGAACGAGAGTCCCTCGGTGAGCTCGAGGCGGACCTCGGTGCGGGCTATGCCATCCTGCGCCGCCGGATAGCTCGATGCCGAGCGCCGCACCGGATATGAGGCGATCCTCGCGCCGCGTGCCTTCACCCCGCAGCGCACGAGCAGATCCACGAGGGAGCGCATGAGCTCTTGCAGGGCCCCGACGTGATCGGGCTGCGCGCTCTGCGAGTAGGCCGGCGGCACGAGGATGGCGCTCTCCTCGCTCGAATTCTGTCGGTGCAGCACCGGCCCGTGACCGTCGGCCCCGAAAAGTCCGCCGAGGAATTCCCGCACGAGCGCCACCGGACAGCGCTCATCGAGCACGAATCGCGGCAGCGAGGGGGGCTGAGCGATGCGGTGCCCGACCCGTACGCCGTCAAGCGAGGTGACGGCCCGTGTCAGCACTTGCGGCAGGACGATGCTCCACTTGCGCTCGTCGTAACGGGTCGCCTTGGGACGCTTGCCGGTGAGCAATTCGATATCGCCGAGCACCGCTTCTCGGTCGAGCGCCTGGCCGACGTTCATTCTGCCCTGGCCGGCAACGCTGATCGATCCGTCGCTCACCAGGTGGCCCATCAGGCGCGCAAAGGCGAGGCTGCGAGCGCGCTCGCGCTCGTCCGTCAAGCTGAGCGTCAGTGGGCCCGCGGCGAGCGAGTAATCCGCCTCGTCCTCGCCCGGCTCATCGAGGGGCGCCTCTAGACCCATGACGATGCGATCGCTGCCCACGACGAGCGCGTCCGCGCGCACCCAGCGTCCATCGGCGCGCAGGATTCGATGATCGGGCGTGCAAACGAGGGTGCGCCCATCCTGCAGCACCAGGCAGATGCAATCGCGCTCTCCCTGCACCATCATCTCGGACTGGATCGCGGTCGCGAGCCGGTTGTGGCTCGTCGGGCCGAGCACTCGCTGTCCGCCCGTCGCGGGCATTTGCTCGATCCGGCGGCTCGTGCCATCGGCAAGCAGGACGGGCGTTCCAGCGGGGATGCAGGTCGTGCAGCCGTAGCCGACCAGATCGAATCCGACGGCGGCGAGCTCATCGAGCAGGCCCGCCTTGCGGTAGTAGTCCGTGACGACGCGCGAGCCCGGGGCGAGGCTCGTCTTCACCCACGGCCGCGCCTTGAGGCCGGCGCGGTGCGCGTTGCGCGCGAGGAGCCCCGCGCCGATCATCACGGAGGGATTGGAGGTATTCGTGCAGCTCGTGATGGCGGCGATGAGGACGGCGCCATCGGTGAGCGTCAGCTCTTGGCCGTCGAGGCTGAGCGGCGCGCTGCCGGGAGCCGCACCGGCGCCTGCCTTGCTGCGCTGCGCGCGGTCGGCGGCCATCTTCTTCAGGCTCGCGCGGTAGGTGTCGCGCGCGGTGCGCAGCGGAATGCGGTCTTGCGGCCGACTCGGGCCAGCGAGGCTCGCCTCGACGCTCGAGAGGTCGAGCTCCAGGACATCGCTGTAGCGGGGCGCGTCCGCGCCGGGCAGGCGCCACAGGCCTTGCGCCTTCGCGTACGCCTCGACGAGCGCGATCCGCTCCGGCGGGCGGCCGGTGAGCTCGAGATAGCGGATCGTGACCTCATCGATCGGAAAGATGCCGCAGGTCGAGCCGTACTCGGGGGCCATGTTGCCGATCGTCGCGCGATCGGCGAGCGGCAGGTGCGCGAGCCCGTCGCCGAAGAACTCGACGAACTTGTCCACGACGCCGCGCTTGCGCAGCATCTCGGTGACCGTGAGCACGAGGTCGGTCGCGGTCGCGCCCGGGCGCAGGCTCCCGCTCAGGCGCAGGCCGATCACCTGGGGGATGAGCATCGTGATCGGCTGGCCGAGCATCGCCGCCTCGGCCTCGATGCCCCCGACGCCCCAGCCGAGCACGCCCAAGCCGTTGACCATCGTCGTGTGCGAGTCGGTGCCGACGAGCGTGTCGGGATAGGCCTCGCGCTTGCCGGCCGCCTCCTTGTCAAAGATGACGCGTGCGAGGTACTCGAGGTTCACCTGGTGCACGATGCCGGTGTTCGGCGGCACCACGCGAAAGCTGCGGAACGCCCTCTGGCCCCAGCGCAGGAAGGCGTAGCGCTCGATGTTGCGCTTGAACTCGATCGCGGTGTTCGCGCCGAGTGCCGCCGGCGTACCGTACTCGTCCACCTGCACCGAGTGATCGATCACGAGCTCGGCGGGCGCAAGGGGATTCACACGCTCCGGATCGCCGCCCAAGCGGCGGATGGCCTCGCGCATCGCGGCGAGGTCGACGACGCACGGGACTCCGGTGAAGTCCTGAAGAATGACCCGCGCGGGTGTGAAGGCGATCTCATGCGACGGGGCGGCCTCGGGATCCCACTCGAGCAGAGCCTCGATGTCGGCGCGGGTGACGTTCACGCCGTCTTCGAAGCGCAGCAGATTCTCGAGGAGCACCTTGAGCGAGTAGGGCAGGCGGGCGACTTTCTCCCGGGGCAACGCCTGCAAGCTCAGGATCTCGTACGATCGATTGCCCAC
>JASHTK010000236.1 GCA_030040575.1 Gammaproteobacteria bacterium | reverse complement strand
GCACCGCGGGGTGCGGCCGGCCCGAGCGCTCGCGCCTCGGCCGCGAGCGCCGCGACGATGCCGAGGGCGGGCAGGAGCGGCGTCAACGCGCTGCGCCGGCGCGGGTTTGATTGCGGTACGCGGCGAGCGCCCAGAGCGGAAAGTAGGCGCAGTAGCCGTGATACTTGAGGTAGAAGACCCGCGGAAATCCCGGCGCGGTGAACGTCGGGTGGCTCCACAGCCCGTCGGTCTCCTGCGTGGCGAGCAGGTACTCGATGCCGCGGCGGACCGGCTCGCACGCCCCCTCGCCGCAGGCGAGGAGCGCGAGCAGCGCCCAGGCGGTCTGGTACGGGTTGCTCTCGGCCGGTCCCCCGGCGAGCGAGCGGTGCGCGTAGCTGTCGTTGCTCTCGCCCCAACCGCCGTCGCCGTTTTGCTTGGCGAGGAGCCACTGCACCGCGCGCCGCACGGCCGGGTCCTCGCGGCTCACGCCGGCCTGCGCGAGCGCGGTGAGCACGGACCACGTCCCGTAGAGGTAGTTGCTGCCCCAGCGGCCGAACCACGGGCCCTCCGGCTCCTGCTCGCGCCGCAGATAGCCGATCGCCCGATCGAGCGCCGCCCGATCCTGCGGGCGGCCGACCCTCCCGAGCACGGCGACCACGCGGGCCGTCACGTCGCTCGTCGGCGGGTCGAGGAGCGCGCCGTGATCGGCGAATGGAATCTCGTTGAGGTAGTAGTGGGTGTTGTCGGCGTCGAAGGCGGCGAAGCCGCCGTTGCGGCTCTGCATCCCGACGAGCCAGTCGAGCGCGCGCTCGATCACCTCGCGGTAGCGCTCGCGATGCGCGGTCCCGTCCATGGCCCAGACCACGGCCGCCGTGTCGTCGAGGTCGGGGTAGTGGCCGTTCACGAACTGGAACGCCCAACCTCCGCCTGCGAGGCCCGGACGGCTCGACCTCCAGTCGCCGGGGCCCTCGAGCACCTGCAGCGGCCGCAGCCAATCGAGCGCCCGGCCCGCGGCGGCGCGCGCGGCGAGGCTGCCCTCCTCCTGCATCGCGAGGCTCGCGAGCGCGCTGTCCCAGACGGGCGAGACGCACGGCTGGCAATAGGCCGTCGAGCCCTGCACGATGAGCAGCTTCTCGATCGCCCGCTTCGCGGTGAGGCGGCGCGGATCCTCCGGCGCATAGCCGAGCAGCACGAGCATCTCGAGCGCGTTCACCATCGCGGGGAAGATGGCGCCGAGCCCCCCATCGCCGTTCAGCCGCTCGAGCACCCAGCGCTCGGCGCGCTCGATCGCCCGCCTGCGCAGGGCCCGCGGAACGAGCGGGTCGAGCGTGCGGCCCAGCCGGTCGAGCGCGAGGAACGCGCGGTTGAGCAGGCCCGTGCGCCGGAAGTAATGGCGCTCCTGCTGCGGCGGCGTCGCGAACAGCTCCAGGATGTCGATGCGCCGCGGATTGCGCGCCCGCGGCTTGAGCGTCGTGAGAACGAACAGCGGCACCATCACGGTCCGCGACCAATAGGAGACCTTGCGCGGGTGGAAGGGAAACCACCGTGGCAGGAGCATGATCTCGACCGGGATATACGGCACGCCCCGCCAGGGAATCTGCCCGAACAAGGCGAGCGCGATGCGCGTGAACACGTTCGCTCGCGCGGCGCCGCCGCGCTCGAGGATCGCGACGCGCGCCCGCGCCATGTGCGGGGCGTCGGGGCGGTCGCCCGCGAGCTTCAGCGCGAAGTACGCCTTGACGCTCGCGCTCAAATCAAGTTCCCCCCCGTGGTACAACGGCCAGCCCCCGTGCTGGGCCTGGCGGCTGCGCAGGTGCGTGGCGAGCTTCGACTCGAGCGCGGAATCGATCTCATCCAGGAAGTGCATCATCATGATGTACTCGGCCGGGATGGTGCAGTCAGCCTCGAGCTCGAACACCCAGTGGCCCTCGGGGCGCTGCGCGACGAGGAGCGCATCGCGCGCCGCGAGGATGCTCCGCTCGAGCGAGGGAGTCTGCGCGCGGGGCGCCGCGGCGAGCGCAAGCGCCTCCTCGCGCGCATCGCGCGCGGGCAAGCGCGCGCTCACGAGGCGGATCCTCCGTCCGAGCGGTAGGGAAAGCGGGCGAGCGGAGCGTGGACCACGTCCGGCTCGCGGCTGAAGGCCGCACGCGGCTGCTGCGCAGCGGCCGTCGCGGCGCGGCTGTGGCGGCGCACCTCCGCCGGTGCGGCGAGCGGCAGATCTCCGGCCGCCCAATCAAACAAGCGCATGAGCACGTGGTCGTGCCGCACGGCGAGACTCGTGAGCAGCCGGGTGAGCGCGACCGCGGCGTGCGAGACCTTCACTTCGGCGCCCGAGGTGAACCCGGGGTTGCGCGCGATCCGGCGCAGCGTGAGGACCGCGAGCCCGACCGCCCAGAGGCAGAAGCGGCGGATGCCGGCATCCTCCGGCGGGATGAGCAGCGTGAAGGCGATCGCGTTGCGCAGGTGCGCGTGCGCGACGCCGACCAGCTCCGTGAGCGCCGCGCCGAAGCGCGGGTCGAAGGGCGAGGGCTCGAGCCGCGCGAGCTCGACGCCGTGGCGCCCGAGCACATCCCGAGGCAGCCAGCAGGCGCCGCGGCTCCGGTCCTCCCACATGTCCTTCAGGATATTGGTCATTTGCAGTCCCTGCGCGAAGGAGGTGGCGAGATCGCGCAGCGCCGTGCGCCGCTCGGCCGCCGCGCTCGAGTGGCTGCAGAACAGCTCGGTCAGCATCTCGCCGACGACGCCCGCGACGTAGTAGCAGTAGCTGTCGAGGTCGCTCGAGCGGTTGAGGCCGGCGAGGCTCGCCGTCTGCTGGAAGTGGTGCATGCCGTAGCACATGAGGTCGATGCAGCGCCCGATGGCCGCGCGCTGCTCCGGGCGCAGCGCCGCGGTCGTGCGGATCACCCGGTCCATGTGCCCGACCAGATCGCGCTCGGCGGGCAGCGTGCGCTCGGAGAGCCGCGCGACGACCTCGCGCGCGAGCGGCTGCGCCTCCTCCCGCCCCGCGACCACGGCGGCGAAGCGCTCGAGGTACCGATGCGTGTCCGCGGCCGAGAGCGCCGGCTCATCCTCGATGGTGTCGGCGATCCGGCAGAGCAGATAGGCGCTGGTGACGGCGCCCCTCAGGCCCCGGGGCAGCTGCGGGATCGTGAGCGCGAACGTGCGCGAGACGTGGGGAAGGATCTGCTCCTGGTAGCCCTCATCGGCAACGTCCGCAATGGTCGTGAAGTTGTTTCGGGGCATCGGATGACACGGATGGATACGGTTCCACGAGGCCGCTGGGCGCCATGTTGCCCTATTTGCACCGCGCGGTACTAGACTGCTGCGGGCGGCGCCACCTCCAGCCGGTCGATCTTGCGCCAGCCCCGCGGCAGCACCGTCCCGCGCTGCGCCCGCTGTCCCCGGTAGTCATCGAGGCCGCGCCAGGAGATCTCCTTGCGCTCGGCCCCGGACCACAGGATGAGCGTGCCGCCCGGGGGAACGACCGTCACGCCGGCCAGGAGTTCCTCGCGCGCGGCGGCCCGCCGGGCGGCAATGTCATAGAGTTTGTTACCTTTGCCGCGCGGCATCTCGGGGACCTCGGACACCGCGAACGCGAGCATCTTGCCCTCGCTGCCCGCGACGACGACCGCGGAGTCGGCGCTCGGGACGAGGGCGGGCGGCAGCACGAGCGCGCCCTCGGGCACGTTGAGCACCGTCTTGCCGGCGCGCCGGTCCGTCGCGAGCTCCCGCAGGCGGACGGTGAAGCCGTAGCCGGCATCCGTCGCGAGCAGCCACAGCTCATCGGGCTCGCCGAGCATGCAGCCGGCGAAACGCGCGCCGTCGGGCGGGTTGAGCCTGCCCGAGAGCGGCTCGCCCTGCCCGCGCGCCGAGGGCAGGGAGTGCGCGGGCAGGCTGTAGGTGCGGCCGGTGCTGTCGATGAAGAGGGCCATCTGCAGGCTGCGGCCGCGCGCGGCGGCCTGGAAGGCATCGCCCGTCTTGTACGAGAGCGAGCGCGGATCGATGTCGTGTCCCTTCGCCGAGCGCACCCAGCCGCCCGTGGACAGCACGACCGTCACCGGCTCGTTGGCGATGAGCGCCGTCTCATCGATCGCCTGGGCGGCCTCCCGCTCGATGATCCGGGTGCGCCGCTCATCGCCGTGCTGATCGGCGTCGCGCCGGATCTCCTCGGCGAGGAGCTTCCTCAGGCGCGCCTTGCTCCTCAGCAGCCCCTCGAGCTCGCCGCGCTCGGCCTCGAGCGCCGTGCGCTCCTCGCGGATCCTCAGCTCCTCGAGCCGCGCCAAGTGGCGCAGGCGCGTGTTGAGGATCTCCTCGACCTGCTCGTCGGTGAGCTTGAAGCGCTGCGCGAGCACCGGCTTCGGCTCCTCCTCGCGCCGGATGATGCGGATCACCTCGTCGAGATTGAGGTACACGATCATCAGGCCGGCGAGGATGTGCAGGCGCTTTGCGACCTTCTCCAGGCGGTGCTGCAGGCGGCGCGTGACCGTCGCGCCGCGAAACTCGAGCCACTCCGCGAGGATCGCCTTCAGGCCCATCACGCGCGGCCGCCCGTCGAGGCCGATGACGTTGAGGTTGACGCGGTAGCTGCGCTCGAGGTCGGTCGTCGCGAACAGGTGGTTCATCACCTCGAGCAGGTCCACGCGGCTCGAGCGGGGCACGATCACGAGGCGCGTCGGGTGCTCGTGGTCGGACTCATCGCGCAGATCCTCGAGCATCGGCAGCTTCTTCGCCCGCATCTGCTCGGCGATCTGCTCCTGGACGCGCGCGCCCGAGACCTGGTAGGGGAATGCCGTGATGACGACGTTGCCGGCCTCGATCTCGTACGAGGCGCGCGCCTTGAACCCGCCGACGCCCTTCTCGTAGAGCTCCTTCAAGTCCGCGCGCGGGGAGATGATCTCCCCGCCCGTCGGCAGATCCGGCCCCTTCACGTGCCGCATCAGCGCGGCGGTCGTCGCCTGCGGCTCCTCGAGCAGGTGGATGCACGCCGCGGCGATCTCCCTGAGGTTGTGCGGGGGGATGTCGGTCGCCATGCCGACGGCGATCCCCGAGGTGCCGTTGAGGAGCAGGTTCGGCAGGCGGGCCGGCAGGATGAGGGGCTCCTCGAGGGTGCCGTCGAAATTCGGCTGCCACTCGGCCGTGCCGTGCCCGAGCTCCCCGAGCAGCACGTCCGCATAGCGCGTGAGCTTCGCCTCCGTGTAGCGCATCGCGGCGAAGGACTTCGGCTCGTCCTGGGAGCCGAAGTTGCCCTGGCCGTCCACGATCGGATAGCGGTAGGCGAACGGCTGCGCCATGAGCACCATCGCCTCATAGCAGGCGCCGTCGCCGTGCGGGTGGAACTTGCCGATCACATCGCCGACGGTGCGCGCCGACTTCTTGTGCTTGTTGGCGGCGGCAAGCCCCAGCTCGCTCATCGCGTAGATGATGCGGCGCTGGACGGGCTTCAAGCCGTCCCCGAGCGCGGGCAGCGCCCGGTCGAGGATGACGTACATCGAGTAATCGAGGTACGCCTTCTCGGTGAAGGCCTTGAGCGGCTGGCGCTCGATGCCCTCGAAGTTCAGCTCCTGCTCTTGCATCGCTCCGCCCCGGCCTCGTTAGACCTGCACTTCGGCGAGGTTGCCCTTCTCCTCGAGCCACTCGCGCCGGTCCGCGGCGCGGCGCTTGGCGAGCAGCAGATCCATCAGCTGATCGGTGTCGTCCTTGCCCTCGATCGTGAGCTGCACGAGCCGGCGCGTGCGCGGGTCGATGGTCGTCTCGCGCAGCTGCGCCGGGTTCATCTCGCCCAAGCCCTTGAAGCGGGTCACCGTCGGCCGCGTCCGCGGGCTCTCCCGCTCGATGCGCTTCACGACCTGCTCGCGCTCGGCCTCATCGAGTGCGTAGTGCACCTGCCGGCCGGCGTCGATGCGAAAGAGCGGCGGCATGGCGACGTGCACGTGGCCGTTCGCCACGAGCGGGCGGAAGTGCCGCAGGAACAGCGCGCAGAGGAGCGTCGCGATGTGCAGGCCGTCGGAATCCGCATCGGCGAGGATGCAGACCTTGTGGTAGCGCAGCTGCGAGAGATCCGCCGACCCCGGCTCGACGCCGAGCGCGACGCTGATGTCGTGCACCTCCTGGGAGGAGGCGATCTCGCCCGGCTCGAGCTCCCAGGTGTTCAGGATCTTCCCGCGCAGGGGCATGATCGCCTGGAAGTCCTTGTCGCGGGCCTGCTTCGCGGAGCCCCCGGCCGAGTCGCCCTCGACCAGGAACAGCTCCGAGCGCGCGGGGTCCTGCGAGGCGCAGTCCGCGAGCTTGCCCGGCAGCGCCGGACCTGCGGTCGCGCGCTTGCGCACGACGCGCTGCGCGGCCTTCAGCCGCTCCTGCGCGTTCGCGATGGCGAACTGCGCGATGCGCTCGCCGGCGTCCGGGTGTCCGTGCAGCCACAGCGTGAGCGAGTCGCGCACGAAGGACTCGACGAGCGGGGCCGCATCGCGCGATCCGAGCCGCTCCTTCATCTGTCCGGCGAACTGCGGCTCGTGCACCTTCACCGAGAGCACGAAGCTCGCCTGGACCCACACGTCCTCGGGGGTGATCTTCACGCCGCGCGGGATGAGGCTGCGCAGCTCGCAGAACTCGCGCACGGCCTGCGCGACTCCCGAGCGCATCCCGTTGACGTGCGTGCCGCCCTCGGGAGTCGGGATGAGGTTGACGTAGCTCTCCGCGACCGTCGCCTGCGCCTCGGGGGCCCACACGAGCGCGTAATCGACCGTCTCCCCGTCCTCGCGCTTGCCGGTGATCGGCTCGGCGGGCAGCCGCTCGACCTGCCCGAGCTCCTCGGTGAGGTAGGCGCCGAGGTCGCCCGTGAAGAACCACTCCTCGGTCTCGCCGGTCGCCTCGTGGTGGAAGCGGGTGCGCAGGCCCGGGCAGAGCACGGCCTTCGCCTTCAGGGTGTGCTTCAGCTGCGGCACGGAGAACTTATCCGAGTCGAAGAACTGCGGATCCGGCCAGAAGCGCACCGTCGTTCCGGTGTTGCGCTGGCCGACCGTGCCGACCACCTCGAGCCCCGAGGAGACCTTGCCGTCGCGAAAGCCGATGTTGTACTCGCGGCCGCCGCGCTTGATCCAGCACTCGAGCTGCCTCGAGAGCGCGTTCACCACCGAGACGCCGACGCCGTGCAGGCCCCCGGAGAACTCGTAGGTCTTGTCGGAGAACTTGGCGCCGGCATGAAGCCGCGTGAGGATGAGCTCGACGCCGCTCACCTTCTCCTTCGGGTGGATGTCGACCGGCATGCCGCGCCCGTCATCGGCCACCTCGAGCGACCCGTCCCGGTACAGCGTCACCGTGATCTGCTTGCAGTGACCGGCGATCGCCTCATCGACGCTGTTGTCGATCACCTCGTGCGCGAGATGATTCGGGCGCGAGGTGTGCGTGTACATGCCCGGCCTGCGGCGCACGGGCTCGAGGCCGCTCAGGACCTCGATGTCGGACGCGGTGTAGGATTGGCTCATCCGTTCTGGAGCGAGGCGCCCGGGGCGATGCGGGCGCCGATGCCGGGCGCGATCTTAACAGAATGCGGCGCCGAAGGCGGCCGGGTCGCGCGCCGAAAACTCACGTAAAATCAGCGAGTAACGCCGAGCGCTGCGGCTCCCCGACCGGCTCCAGCGCGTGGCGGTACTGGTCGTGATCGACGCCGAGGCCGAGCGCAGCGCCCGCCTTGAGCGCGGCGACGCGCTCGGCCCCGAGCTCGAAGCGCAGGAAGTGCACGGAGGAGGTCTTCTGCTCGTTCTCGCGGTCGAGATCCTCATCGGCGATCGCGAACACTCTGTCGAACCCGGCCGCCCGCACCCAGCAGCGGTCCTCGATCCCCTTCAGGCCCTGCAGGCGCCGCTGCCGCTCCTCGGGATCCGGGAACTCGATGAGGAGCGTCACCTTCCAGTTGCGCCCGTCGGGAATGAGCGGATTGTAGGCCTCGAGCTCCGCGGCGATGCCCTCGGGCTCGAAGATGCGCTCGGCGCGCAGCATCTCCTGCACCTGGTACTGCACGGTGAGACGGTCCTCGAAGCACCAGGTGGTGCTCGGCCCGACGGCGAGCTGACGGCGCTGCTTGTGGGCGAGCACCCGGCCGCGGAATGCCGGCCGCTCGCGGGCGTACTGCTCGAGGGACTTCAGATCGCTCGGCGCGAGCTTCTCCATCGGTCAAATCCCGTAGGCCCTGCGCAGCAGGCTGAGCGGGTGCTCGGCCGCGCGGGGCGGATGCCCGGCGGGCGGCGCGCCGCCCGCGCCGATGAGACTCTCGATCTGGTGCCCGGCCATCGGACAGTCGCTGCAGTAGTGATCGGCTCCCGCTCGCTCGATCCGCTCGGCGACCGGGCGGCCGATCTGCGCCGAGGCGGCCCGGTAGGCCCTCTTCACCCCGTAGGTGCCGTCATGGCCCGAGCAGCGCTCGATGACATCGACCGTCGTTCCGGGAATGAGCCGCAGCACGTCGCGGGTCTTGAGGCCCATGTTCTGCACGCGCAGGTGACAGGGCACGTGGTAGCTCACCTTGCCGAGGGGGAGGGAGAAGTCGGTGCGCAGCAGGCCGGCGCGGTGGCGCAGCATCAGATACTCGAACGGATCGAAGACGCGCCGGCGCAGCGCCTGAACGCCCGCATCCTGCGGATAAAGGAGCGGCAGCTCCTGCTTGAACATCAGCACGCAGGAGGGAATCGGCGCGACGATGTCGTATCCGGCGGCGGCGAGCCGCTCGAGCTGCGGCACGTTCGCCTCCTTCAGCCGCGCGACGCCCTCGAGGTCCCCGAGCTCGAGGCGCGGCATGCCGCAGCAGCGCTCGCGCGGCGTGAGCCGCACGGCGATCCCGTTGTGCTCGAGCACCGCCGCAAGATCCTCGATGAGCTGCGGCTCGTTGCGGTTGCCGTAGCAGGTCGTGAAGAGCGCGACCTTGCCGCGCGTCCCTTCGGTCGCGGTGACGGGCGGCTCGGGCGCGCGCGGCTCCTGCGCCCGCCGCGCCCCCCCCAGCCGCCTGCGCGCCGTGCGCGAATGATAGGCAGGGACCGGCGCCTCGGGATGCACGCCCAGGGTCCTGGCGAGCAACGCGCGCCCGGCGGATGAGCGGTTGACCGCATTGACGATCTCGGCCACGACCGGAATGCCGGCGATCCGTCCGACGGCCTCCGTCGATGCGAGCATCCGGTCGCGCAGCTTCAGGCCGTCGCGCTGCGCGCGGACCGCCTTCGCCCGCAGCATCAGATGAGGAAAGTCCACGTTCCAGGGATGCGGCGGAACGTAGGGACACTTGGTCATGAAGCACATGTCGCAGAGGTAGCAGTGATCGACGACCTCCGCGAAGG
>JASHTK010000235.1 GCA_030040575.1 Gammaproteobacteria bacterium | reverse complement strand
CCCGGCCTCCTCCGCGGGGCCCGAGCGCTGCGCGACGCTGCGCAAGCGGGGCCGCGCGTCGCAGGCCGAGGAGTGCTTCGCGGGGCTCGTGCGCCGAGCGGAGCGGGCGCCTGCGGCCGAGGCGGCTTACCTGCGGGCCGAGGGCTACTGGGGACTCGGGCGCTACGCGGACGCGAACCGTGAGTTCCGGGAGGCCGTGGCTCGGGCCGACCGCAACGCGCTTTACCGCGTGCGCTGGGGCATGCTCCTCAGAGAGCGCTTCAACGATGCCGATGCGGAGGACCTGTTCAAGGAGGCGCTCGCCCGCGACCCGAGGAGCGCGCGCGCCTATCTCGGGCTCGCGCTCGTGAGCGCGGACGGCTTCGATGATCAGGCGATCGAGTGGGCGCAGAAGGCGATCGAGTTAGACCCCGACCTCGTCGAGGCGCACGAGCTGCTCGCGAACCTCGCGCTTGAGGACTCCGCGCGCGAGGCGGCGGCTCGCGAGGCGGATGCGGCGCTCGCGCTCTCGCCGGATGCGCTCGACGCCATGGCCGTGCACGCGAGCATCGAGGTGCTCGCGGACCGCTCGCCGGACCGCTGGCTCGATCGCATCCGCGCGATCAATCCGACGGACGGTGCGGCGTACGCGACGATCGCGCATCATCTGATCCTCAACTTGCGCTACGAGGAGGGGATCGCCTATTACCGCAAGGCGATCGCGCTCGACCCCGAGCTGTGGTCGGCGCGCTCCGAGCTCGGCATCAACCTCATGCGGCTCGGCGAGGACGCGCAAGCCCGCGATCAGCTCGTGCGATGCTACGCCGCCGGCTATCGCAACGACGAGACCGTCAACAGCCTGCGACTGCTCGACAGCGAGCAGAACTTCGTCACCTTCCGCGACGCGACCACGATCCTCAAGCTGCACCGCAGCGAGGCGGACCTGCTGTACCCGTACTTTCACGAGGAGCTCGCGCGGGATATCGCCGACTACGAGCGCAAGTACCGCATGAGGCTCCCCGGTCCAGTCGAGGTCGAAGTCTATCCGGACCACGAGGACTTCGCGGTGCGCACGCTCGGCATGCCGGGCCTCGGGGCGCTCGGGGTGACGTTCGGCCTCACGGTCGCGATGGACAGCCCCTCGGGCCGCAAGCCGGGCGATTTCCACTGGGCGAGCACGCTTCGCCATGAGTTGAGCCACGTGTTCATCCTGACGGCGACCGAGCACCGGGTGCCGCGCTGGTTCACCGAGGGGCTCGCCGTTCACGAGGAGACGCAGGCTTCGCCCGAGTGGGGTGATCCGATGACGCCGGACATCGTCGCCGCCCTGCGCGACCGCAAGCTCCTGCCGGTCGCCGATCTCGACCGCGGCTTCGTGCGCCCGCAGTACCCCGCGCAGGTGCAAGTGTCCTATTTCGAGGCCGGGCGCATCTGCGATTACATCCAGGACCGCTGGGGCGCCGAGAAGCTCAACGACCTGGTGCACGCCTTCGCGCTGCGCAGGACGACTCCCCAGGCGATCGAGGCGACCCTCGGCCTCACGCCGGAGCAGCTCGACCGGCAGTTCCAGGCGTGGCTCTATGCGGCGGTCGGCACGACGGTCGCGAGCTTCGAGACCTGGCGTGCGAGCCTCGCCCGGCTCGAGGCGCTCTCGCAGGCCGGGAGGTACGCTGAGACGCTCCGGCAGGCCGATGCCGTGATCGCGATGTACCCGGACTACGTCTACGATGGCAACGCGTACGAGCTGCTCGCGGCGGCGGATCTCGCGAAGCACGACCCGCAGGCGGCGGCCGAGGTGCTGACGCGATACGAGCAGCGCGGCGGGCGCCTGCCCGATACGCTGAAGCGGCTCGCGCAGATCGAGGAGGACCTCGGCCACCCCGCGGAGTCGGCCGCGACGCTCGACCGCATCAACTACATCGACCCCGCCTACGACGAGGACCTGCACCGGCATCTCGGGCGGTTGTGGCTCGCGCAGAGGAACTACGCCGGAGCCATCCGCGAGTACCGGGCCGTGCTCGCGCTCAAGCCGCTCGACAAGGCCTCGGCGGAGTTCGATCTGGCGCAGGCATACTTTGCGGCGGGCAGGCGGACTGAGGCTCAGGACGCGGTGATCGCCTCGCTCGAGGTGGCGCCCGACTACCGTCCCGCGCAGAAGCTCCTCCTCGTTCTCACGGGCCGATAAAGCGGATCTCACGGGTCAATCGAAAGGCACATCCATGGACCGAGCGGCGGACACCGATCCCACATCCGACCTCGAGCGGCGCGTCGCGCGCTTTCACGCGGTGCGCGACGCGATCCTCGCGCAGGTGCGGCAGGTGATCGTCGGGCAGGACGAGGTCATCGAGCAGATCCTGACCGCGCTCACCGTCGGCGGACACTGCCTCATCACGGGCCTGCCGGGCACGGCGAAGACGCTGATGGTCCGGACGATCGCGAGGACGCTCGGGCTCGAGTTCCGCCGCATCCAGTTCACGCCAGATTTGATGCCCGCGGACATCACCGGGACCGACATCATCGAGGAGGACGCGGGCACGGGGCGCCGGCGCTGGACCTTCGTGCCGGGGCCGCTCTTTGGGAACATCCTGCTGGCCGATGAGATCAACCGCACGCCTCCGAAGACCCAGTCCGCCTTGCTCGAGGCGATGCAGGAGCTCTCCTGCACCGTGCGCGGCAATCACTACGAGCTGCCGCGGCCGTTCTGCGTCCTCGCCACGCAGAACCCGATCGAGCTCGAGGGCACCTATCCGCTGCCGGAGGCGCAGCTCGACCGGTTCCTGTTCAACACCGTGCTCGATTACCTGAGCGCCGCGGAGGAGGTGCAGGTCATCGAGCGCACGACGACGACCGAGGTCGCGCAGGTCGACGCGGTGACTCACGCGGCGGAGCTCCTCGACTTCCAGGACCTCGTTCGCCGGGTGCCGGTCGGCGAGTCGGTCGCGCGCTATGCCGTGCAGCTGGTGCGGGCGACGCGCCACGGGAGCGATGCGGCGCCGCCGATCGTCGCGAAGTACGTGAGCTACGGGGCGAGCGTGCGTGCGGCTCAGTTCATCGTCCTCGCGGCCAAGGCGCGGGCGCTCGGGCACCGGCGCTACCATGTGAGCTACGAGGACATCACCGCGCTCGCGCTGCCGGTGCTGCGGCACCGAATTCTGCTCAACTTTCACGCCGAATCGGATCGGATCGGCGCCGACGAGATCCTCCGCCAGCTCATCGCGCACGTGCCGGCGCCGACCGGGGTGGTGCGATGAGCGGGGCGGTGCGGTGAGCGGGGCGGTGCGGTGAGCGGGGCGACCCGTTGAGCGCGACCGTCCAGCGCTTCCTCGATCCGGCGGTCCTCGGCGCGATCTCCGGGCTCGACCTGGTCGCAAAAACGGTGGTCGATGGCTTCGTCGCCGGACTGCACCGGTCGGCGGACTTCGGGTTCAGCCAAGACTTCGCGGAGTACCGCGCCTACGCTCCGGGCGACGATCTGCGGCATGTGGACTGGAACGTCTTCGCTCGCACGGAGCGCGCCTACCTCAAGCGCTATCGCGGCGAGACCAACAGCCTGCTCACGGTGCTGCTCGACGCGAGCAACTCGATGAGCTACGCGTCCCACGCGGTGAAGAAGATCGACTACGCTCGATACATCGCGGCCTCGCTCCTTTATCTCGCGATCCGCAAGCAGCGCGACGCGGCGGGTCTCGTCGTCTTCGACGACGAGGTGCGCAGCTTCGTGCGGCCGTCCACGCGGCACGGACAGCTGCAACGGCTGCTCGCCGCGCTCGAGCTCGCCGAGCCGCGGGCGCGCACCCGCTTTGAGGCCCCGCTCGAGCACCTGCGGGGCTTCCTGCGCCGCCGCGGCATCATCGTGATCCTCTCCGACCTCTACGAGCCGCCCGACTCGGTCATCCGCGCCATCGAGCCGCTGCGCTACCGCGGCAACGAGGTGGTGCTCTTCCACCTGCTCGATCCGGGCGAGCTCAAGCCGCAAATCGGCGCCTCCGCGGTGCTCGTCGATCTGGAGAGTGCGACCCGCTTTCCGGTGACGGCCGAGTACGCCGCGGGCCGCTATCGCGAGAGGATCTCCCGGCACATCGAGTCGCTGCGCGTCGCGGCGCGCGGAGCGGGCCTCGCCTACCAGCTGCTCGTGACGGACCAGCCGCTCGATGCCGCGCTGCGCGAGTATCTCACCGTGCGACAGGGACGCGACTGAGCAGGCACGCGTGGGCTTCATCGCTCCAGCCTTTCTCGCCGGGGCCCTCGCGGTCGGCCTGCCGCTGTACCTGCACCTGCTGCGCCGGCACCGCAGCGAGGCGCTGCCCTTCAGCTCGCTCATGTTCTTCGAGCCGCGCGAGGAGAGCGCCGTGCGCCGCAGGAGGCTCCGCTACTGGCTGCTGCTCGCGCTGCGGCTCGCCGTGGTGCTGCTCGCCGCGCTCGCGTTCGCCCAGCCGTACGTCATGCGGCTCGCGGCCGGCGCGGCGCCGGCGCGGCTCGAAGTCCTGGCGATCGACGACTCCTTCAGCATGCGTGCCGGGACACGGCTCGCCGACGCCAAGCGCGCGGCGCTCGCCCTCCTTGCCCACAAGCCGGCGGGAGAGAGCGCCCAAGTCCTCGCGCTCTCCTCGGAGGTGAGCGCGGTCACCCAAGCGACGCGGGACCCGAGCGCGCTCAGAGCGGCCGTGCAGAGCATCGGCCCCACCGACTCGCGGAGCAGCTTTGCCGCACTCGCCGCGGCAGCGCGCTCCCTGGCCGAGAACGCGAGCGCGCCGATCGAGCTGCACCTGTTCAGCGACCTGCAGCGCACGAGCATGCCGCCGAGCTTCGCGGAGATGGCGCTGCCCGCGGGCGTGACGCTCGTGCTGCATGCCGTCGGCCGCCCGGCGGAGCCCAACTGGGCCGTCGAGAGCGTGTCCGCGCCCGGCGAGGTCTGGAATCCCCGCGACGCGCGCATCCAGGCGGTGATCGCCGGGTACGGCACGCCCGCCGCCTGGAAAACGGTGTCCCTCGTCGTGAACGGCCGGACGGTCGCGACGCGGCGCATCGACGTGCCCTCCTCGGGACGCGCGGCCGTCGAGTTCGACTCGCTCGAGCTGCCGCACGGGTTCAGCCGGTGCGCGGTGCGCATCGACTCGGCGGATGCGTTGCCGGACGATGACGAATACCGCTTCACCGTCGAGCGGTCGGATCCGCGGCCGGGGCTGCTCATTCACGAAGCCGCAGACGGCCGCTCGCCGCTTTACTTCGCAACGGCTCTCGCCGCCGCCGCGCCCTCGGCGTTCGTGCTCGACACGCTGACGGTGCAACAAGCGGCGCAGGTCGATCCTTCGTCCTACAGCTTCGTCGTGTTGTCGGACGTGGGCTCCGTCCCCGGGGGGCTTGCCGGCCGGCTGCGCGAGTACGTCGGGAGGGGCGGGAGCGTGCTCGTGACGCTCGGCACGGCGGCGGCTCAGCAGGGGCAAGTCCCGGTGTTCGGCGGAGCGCTTCGGACCTCGCATCTGTACGCGCGCGAGCCGGAGGGCTTCGTCTCGGTGGGCGCGGCGGACACCGCCTATCCGGCCGTCGGACAGCCGAGCGAGTGGGAGAGCGTGAAATTCTTCTACGCCGCGGGCCTCGAGGGGACGGACGCCGACGGGACGCACGCGCGGGTTGCGCTGCGGCTCGCGGACGGCACGCCGCTGCTCATCGAGCGCTCGCTCGGCGAGGGGCGCGTGGTGCTCTTGGCATCGGGCTTCGACAATCTGACGAACGACCTGCCGCTGCATCCGGTGTTCGTCGCCTTTGTCGACCGCACGATCCGCTACCTCACGGGCACCGAAGGGCGCAGCAGCGCCCGGGTCGTCGATGACTTCGTCGCGCTCCGCGCCGGCGAGGACCGCGGGCTCGGCGTCGAGGTGGTCGATCCCGAGGGGCGGCGGCCTCTGTCCCTGCAGGCCTCCGCCTCGGCGCAGTGGCTGCAGCTCGCGCACGCGGGGTACTACGAGCTGCGCTTCGCGAACGGTCGCGAGGACCTGATCGCGGTCAATCCCGATCGCCACGAGTCCGATCTCGCTCCGATGGCACCCGACGTGCTCGCGCTGTGGAGAGGGACCCCGGGCGCGGTGAGCTCGAGCGCCGCCGCACCTCGTGCGACGGCGCCGGGAGCCGCGGCAGGACCCGAGGACACCCCCGCCGCGCACAGCCTCTGGTGGTACGTTATGCTGCTGCTCCTGCTGGCCGCGCTGGCGGAGTCCGCCGCGGGCAGCCGTTACCTCGGCACTCCCCGGGAGGGGCCGTGAGCGCAAGTGAGCAGCTGCGATCCTACGTCGAGCGCGTGCAGCGCCGGCTGCGGCTCGCGGCGGTCCTGCGTGGCGCGGCGGTGCTCGCCGCGTCCGCTCTCGTCGCGACGCTCGTCCTGACGGCGATCGTCAACCAGCTCGCGTTCACGCCGGCGAGCCTGTGGAGCGCGCGGGGCATCCTCGGGCTCACGCTCGCGGCAGGCGCCGGGCTCGGCCTCGCCGTGCCGCTCTGGCGGCTCACCCGCAGAGGGTCGGCGCGGCGCGCGGAGCGCGCATTTCCGGACTTCGAGCAGCGGCTGCTCACGTTCACGGAGCGCGACCGCGCCGGGGATCCCTTCCTCGAGCTGCTCGCCGCGGACACCTGGAGGCTGGCGCGCGCCGCGAGCCCCGAGCTCATCGTCCCGGACACCGCGCTCACCGCCTTCGCGGGAGTCGCCGTCGCGTGCCTCGCCGCACTCCTCTGGCTCGCTCGCTTTGGGCCGGGCTACTGGGGCTACGGGGCGGCGGCGCTGTGGACGGGAGGACCGGCAACTCCGCTCTATGCCATCGAGGTGAGTCCGGGGGATGCGGCGGTCCGGCGAAACGGGGATCAACTGGTGACCGCGCAGCCGCTCGGGCTGCAGACCGATCGCGTGCGAATGTACGTCCGGTACGGGGACGGCTCTCGGTGGGACCACGTGAGCATGCAGCCCGAGCCGCAAGGCTCGGGCTTCGAATTCCTCCTGGCGGGCATTGCGCAGGACATCGAGTACTACGTCGAGGCCGGCGCGCTCGATTCGCCCCACTACCGCCTGCGTGTCGTCGATGTGCCGGGCGTGAGACGGATTCGCGTGACGTATCACTACCCCGCGTGGACGAAGCTTGCCGATGCCGTCGCGGCGCCGGGCGGAGATCTGCGCGCGGTGGCGGGCACGCAGGCGCAGCTCGACGTGCAGACGGACCGGCCGCTGCGCGACGGGATGCTGGTGCTCGACGACGGGCGGCAGATTCCGCTCGTTGCTGAGGCCGCTGGGGCGGGCTCCGCCGACTCCTACCGCGCCTCCGTCCCGATCGAGCGGGACGGCGCCTATCATGTCGCGGCTCGCGACCACGGCGAGACCCTGCGCCTCTCCGAGGACTACTTCATCGAGGCGGACGAGGTGACTGCGCCCGAGGTCGCCATCGTTCGTCCGTCCGGCGACTACCGGGCGAGCCCCATCGAGGAGGTGACCGTCGGGGCCCGGGGGAGGGACGCCTTCGGTCTTGCGGACCTTGCCCTGCACTATTCCGTGAACGGCGGAGCCGAGCGCACCGTCGACCTGCTCGAGAATCCAGGCGCCCGGCAGGCGAGCGGCTCGACCGTGATCAGCCTGGAGAGCTTGCAGCTCGCCCCGGGCGATGTCGTGAGCTACTACGCCACGGCGAGGGATGCGCGTGCCGAATCGCATACGGACATCGCCTTCATCCAGGTAGACCCCTTCGAGCGGGATTTCTCCCAGTCCCAGCAGTCCGGAGGCGGCGCGGGAGGATTCGGGAGCGGGCAGGCGCAGATCGCCGAGCGTGAGAAGGAGATCATCGAGGCGACGTGGAAGCAGGCGGGCCTCGCGAGCGGATCGGCCCGGCAGGCCGCGGAGCAGTCGAAGTTTCTCGCGGATGTGCAAAGCACGCTGCGCTCCGAATCCCTCGCGCTCGCCGGCAGGGTGGATCTGCGAGATCTCGCGGCGGACAACGAGGCGATCGGCAGCTTCGAGCAGGAGATGAGCGCGGCGGCGGAGGCCATGAGCCCGGCCGTCGCAAGCCTCGGCTCGCAGAGCTGGCACGCGGCGCTGCCGGCGGAGCAGAAGGCTCTGCAGCATCTGCTGCGGGCTCAGGCGACGTTCCGGCAGATCGAGGTGGCGTACGGCAGCCTCGGCGCGGGCAACGGCGCCGTGGACTCGGCGGGCCGGGACCTCGCGAGCCTGTTCGACCTCGAGCTCGACATGCAGAAGAATCAGTACGAGACGCGTCCCGATGCCGCCTCCGAGCCGAGCCCGAGCTCCGAGCAGGTGGACGCGGCGCTGCGCAAGCTCGACGAGCTCGCCCAGCGCCAGGACGCGCTCGCCGCGCAGCGTGAGGCCGGAAGCGACCAGACGGCCGAGCAGCGCTGGCAGCAGGAGGAGCTGCGGCGCGAAGCCGACGCGCTGCGCCAGCAGCTCGATCAGCTCGCGCGCAACGAGCCAAGCGCAGAGCACGGTCCGGGGCAGCCGGGCGGCGCCGGACGGGATGCCGGTGCAAGCGGCCGCATCGGGCAGGCGCTCGATCAGCTCCGGCAGGCGGAGGATGACATGCGCCGCGCCGTCGACCAGGGTGACGATGCCGGCGCGCGCCGCGCGGCCGAGCGACTGCGCGAGGCCCTGCAGGCGCTCGGCGGCATTCAGCAGCAGGAGACACAAGGACAGCTCGCGGCTCTCAGGAGGCAGGCGGACCGGCTCGCGGCCGAGGAGCACAGCCAGGCGGCTCGCTTGCAGGCGCTCGCGCGCCGCTCACCGCCAGGGCTCAACGAATTCGGCGGGGGGCCGTCGGATTTGTCCCCCATTCCGAGCTTGACCGGCGGACCGGGCGAGGCGCAGGCGATGATCGACGATCGCCAGAGCCTCGCCGACGATCTCGGTCGGCTCGAGGCTCGGATGCGGGATGCCGAGCGCGATACCCTGCCGCGCAGCCGCACGGCGGCCTCCAAGATCCGCGATGCGCTCGGCGATCTCGACGAGTCGCAGACGCAGGCGCTCCTGCAACGGAGCGCCGATCAAATGCGGCTCGGCTACGTGGCGAGCGCGGCCTCGACGGAAGGGGACATCGAGTCGTCGCTGCAACAGTTGAGCCGCGAGCTCGGGGAGGCGGCCGAGGCGCTCGCGCGCGGCGAGCCGCCGGCGCAGGATGCACTGGACGACGTGGAGCGGCTCCGTGATCGTCTCGCGGCGCTCGATCCGGATCTTCAGGGCCGGGCCGGCCGCGCTGGCGATGCCGCGGGGATCGCCGGGCCCGTGACGGCCGCCGGAGGCGGTGCCGGTGGATTCGTGAACGGGGCCTGGAACGCCGGGAGCAACGGTCCGTACGGCGGCCGGGCGGCGGCTCCCGCGGCCGCGACGCCGCCGTCCGTCTCGACGGCGGACGCCGAGCAGAGCTATCGGGCGGGACTGACCGAGCTCAGCCAGCTGCGGCGCGCGGTCGGCAACGACGAGGAGCGGCGCCGCGAGGTCGACGAGCTGATCCGCTCGATGCAGCACCTCGATCCGCGGCGGTTCCCCGGCAATCCGGCGATGGTCGAGGAGCTCT
Source organism: Gammaproteobacteria bacterium (assembly GCA_030040575.1). GTDB lineage: Bacteria > Pseudomonadota > Gammaproteobacteria > Steroidobacterales > Steroidobacteraceae > JASHUC01. The sequence goes on along the minus strand of JASHTK010000235.1, from coordinate 701 downwards.
ACGGACGTGTGCTGAGCGACGTGGACCGACTGGAGCTGCAGCTCCGTCGGCAAACGGGCGAGGAGCCGGGAGCCGAGGTGCGCAGCGACCGTCCGCAGACGATGCCGTCGGGGTATCAGGACGCCGTCGCGGAGTACTATCGGCGGCTCAGCAAGAGTCCCTGACGCCGCGCACGTGCGCCGCACACGCCTTTCGATCTGGACGGCCGTTGCCCTGATCGCTCTCTCGGTCTCGGCGCCGGCGTCAAGCGGCGAGCACCACACGTTCTGGGTGGTCCACGGGCGGCACAACGTCATCTACCTGCTCGGTTCGGTGCATGTCCTGAAGCCCTCGGAAAGCGAGCTTCCACCCGAGGTCCTCGACGCATACGCGCGCGCGCACGCGCTCGTGATGGAAATTCGGCTCGATGATCTCTCGGTCGTCGAGCTGTTGAGGTTGACGCTCCAGCTCGGAACGCTGCCCCGCGGCGCGACGCTCGCGGCGGCGCTCGGGCCGACCCTGTATGCGAGCTTCGCCGCGCACGCGAAGCCTCTCGGGCTCGATCCTGAGAATTTGAGCCGAGTGGAGCCCTGGCTCGCGGCGCTGACGATCGAGCAGCTCGCCCTCGCCAAGGCGGGCTTCGATGTGGACCCGGGCGCGGACATCCAGCTCGCCCGCCGAGCCGAGGCGGACCGCAAGCCCATCATCGGCCTCGAGACCGC
>JASHTK010000234.1 GCA_030040575.1 Gammaproteobacteria bacterium | reverse complement strand
GGCTCTACAAATTGCCCCTTTTGAGCTCACCCACTGCATAGTCGCACGCCCGCGCCGTGAGTGCCATGTAAGTCAGCGATGGATTCTGACATGCCGATGAGGTCATGCAGCTACCATCCGTAATGAACACATTCTTCACATCATGCATCTGATTGAACTCGTTCAGCACGGACGTACGCGGATCGCGACCCATGCGCGCGGTTCCCATCTCGTGCACTGCCGATCCTGCGGGCGCCAGTCCGCCGTTTAGGGTCCGTACATTCTTAAAGCCGGTCGCCTCGAGCATCTCTGCAGCGGATTCCTCCGCATCCGAGGCCATCGCCCTCTCATTTGGACCGAATTCGAAGGAGATTCTGACGAGCGGAAGTCCCCAGGTATCCTTCTGATTCCTGTCGAGACTCACCGCATTCTCGAAGCGTGGCAGAATCTCGCCCCAGGTCCCGAGCACCATGTTCCACGGTCCCGGTGCCAACAGCTTCTGCTTGTAATTCCCTCCAAATCCGCCCGTCATGTTCGCCGCGTCGGACCAGTTTTCCCGCCGACCCCATCCTTGATACCCGAATCCGCGGACGTAACGAGAGCTACGGGCCGCCTTCGATACATTTCGGAACCGTGGGACGTAGACGGGTGTCGGTCTGCGCCCCGAGTAGTATCGATCGGCCAAGCCGCCGTATTCTCCGACCGCGCCCGGTCCCATGAAGTGGTCCATCAGGTTGTGCCCAACCTGTCCACTGCTGTTTCCGAATCCGTTTGGGAACCGGCCCGATGTCGAATTCAGCAACAGCGCCGCGGTCGCGATCGTCGAAGCGTTGACAAACAGCACTCTCGCGAAATATTCCGTATCGATCCGCGTATGCTGGTTTCGCACGCGTACGCCGGACGCCCTATTCTTGCGTTCGTCGTAGAGCACCTCGACGGCGATGGAATCCGGCAGCAGCGTGAGATTCTTCGTAGCGGCGGCGGCTGGCAACGTCGCGGCATTGCTGCTGAAGTAGGCACCCCACGGGCACCCACGCCAGCATAGGTTGCGATATTGGCACGGACCCCTGCCGTTGTGCGCAACAGTCAAGTTGGCCGTTCGTCCGATCGTGACGATCCGATCCGAGTACTTCTCCCGGACGACTCTCGAAAAGTGCTGCTCGACGCACGTCATGCCCATGGGCGGAAGAAAATCGCCATCTGGCAATTGCGGCAGGCCCTCCGGCCGTCCGCTGACGCCGATGAAGCGCTCGACGTAGTCATACCACGGTGCCAAATCCGCGTAACGCACGGGCCAGTCGACTCCATGGCCGTCGACGACGTTCGCTTCGAAATCCAGATCGCTGAGGCGATAACACTGCCTTCCCCAGGTTAGCGATCTCCCGCCAACTTGGTAGCCGCGGATCCAATAGAAGGGCTTCTCTTGGATGTAGGGGTGCTCCGCATCCCTGACGAAGAACGCCTTACTGCTTTCGTCGTAGGCGGTGCTTTGAATCGGGTCTTCGAGCGCATCGCTCGTCGTGCGCTGGAGGCGATGCGGAAATTGCCAAGGACTCAGCAGCGCCGTCGTGTAATCCTCGATGTGCCGTACGTTGCGGCCGCGCTCGATCACAAGCGTCTTCAAGCCTCTCTCGCAGAGCTCCTTCGCCGCCCAACCGCCCGTGATTCCCGATCCGATAACGATCGCGTCAAAGGTGTTTTGCGTGATGGTGGCACCGAGTTGTTCGTCCGTCGGCGCCGACGTCATAAAGTCGCCCACCCGCGCTCGTTCGGCTTCATCAGACGGCAGCTCACAAGCGCGCCGGGGATGAGATCGTACGCGAGCGCCTGCGTCGCACCGACCTGCGATGTGCAGTACGATATCGTGACGACCTGTTTCAATGTCTCGAAGAACGATTTACCGACGTTCGACAGGAGTCTCCACTCCAATCCCCTCTCGAGACGAGTCGGAATCGAGGCTTGCAGGGCACGGCGTTGCTGCTCAGCATTGCAGTCCTGCAAGCTTTTTCCGTACTTGTTGCTGCAATAGCGCTCGATCCGCCGAAGGCCCTCGATAAAACGTCTTTGCGACGGCAGTGGGGTGCAAGCGGTCACGAGCATAATCATGGTATCGACGATGCCCGCGTCGTTCGCGCCTGGCGTGTCGGTTCTCGGAATGACAACTTCGGCGAGAGCAGCGAGAGACTCCCTCTGCTCATTCAAATACCGAAAGTCCGGAGCTCTGTTCGGTGCAAGCCACTCGCGACTGACGAATTCAAATGCAACGGCGCCACTGCCTACGGCAAAGATCAACCCGGTGAAAAACCCACGTCTGTTCATGGCATGCGCCTTATGCGGCAAATATATATCATCGGCTGAAGCGCATCGGCAAATCGCTCCCATCGCTTCCAACTTCCCCGCTCCAAATCCTCTCCGGCTCGCCGTCTGGTGTCGGCCTCGCTCGCTCGACGGCGCGCGGGTGATCGAGGCCTGCACGCATTCCTTGAAGGCGAGGAGAGAGGGAGAGATCGCGAAGACGCAGGGCGGCGCATCGCCCGTCACCTCGAAGATCACAGCTTCCGCAACGACACGCGCCGGTGCTTGCGATCCGAATAGGGCCCTGACGATGTCCGCGCGGCGGCCGCGCTGGCGCGCGGGAGGTATCTCGGGCGGGTGCCGGCGTTCATTGGCGCTGTCTGCGCGGGGGAATGCTCCAGAGCGGCGCGGTGCAGCCGGCTGGAAGATCAAGTGAAATCAATTGATTAGGCATTATTCTTCCACTCCGATCACATCTGACAGTTTCCGGTTGCCCTGCGCCCTCGATGTGGCATCATCGAGGAAAACCCTCGAATAACGACCGATGAAGCTGTCCGCGATCGACTGGAACAAGTTTTTCGAGTTCGCGTGGCGGATCCTCGTCTTCATCGTCGCGGTTGCCATCATCGCGATCGTCTCGACCAATTGGAATCGCTGGGAAGGGCGCGCCGGCTGGCAGAGCACGACCGATGCGTACCTCGAGTCGGATCTCACGCCGATCACCTCCAAGGTGGCGGGCTATCTCCGGGAGCTTCCGATCGAGGATTTCGCGCATGTGCGCCGGGGGCAGGTCCTCGCGCAGCTCGTGGATGATGACTATCGCGCAGCGGTCGCGCAGGCAGCTGCAAGCGTCGCCACGGCGCTCGCGCAGGGACGGACGCTCGTCGCGCAACGCGACCTGCAGCTCGCGAACATCGCCGCGGCACGCGCGGTCGTCGCCTCGACGCTCGCGCTGCTCGAGCAGAACGGCCGGGACCGCACGCGGCAGCTGCGCCTGCTTGAGACCGGCTCCTCCTCCACCGAGGCTCGTGAGAAGCTCGAGACGGCCCACGCGGAGCTCGAGGCGCAACTGAGCGGCAACCGCGCGCAGGCCATCGCCGCCGAGCGCGGTCTTGCCGTGCTCGACGGCGAGCTCGGCGAGAACCAGGCGGCGCTCGAGGCCGCGCGCGCCGCGCTCGTCGTCGCGCGGCTCAATTTGACCTACACGACCATCGTTGCGCCGCAGGACGGCGTGCTCGGCGAGCGGCAGGTGAAGCCGGGGCAGCTGGTCGGCGTGGGCACTCAGATCACGACGCTCACGCCGCTGCCGAAGGTGTGGGTCATCGCCAATTACAAGGAAACTCAGATCACCCACATGGCCCTCGGGCAGAGGGCCGAGATCACGGTCGATAGCTTTCCCGGCTACACGCTGCGCGGTCACCTGCTCGCCTTTGCGCCGGGCTCGGGCGCCGAGTTCGCGCTGCTGCCTCCGGACAACGCGACCGGAAACTTCACCAAGGTGGTGCAGCGCATCCCCGTCAAGATCGCGATCGACGATGCGGACGGGCTTGCCGATCGACTCGTCCCCGGCATGTCGGTCGAGGCGCGCATCGATGCGCGGGACGAGCGCCCGTGAGCGTTGCGGCGACCCCGCGCGATATTGGCTTGTGTGCGCCGACGCTGCCCACGCCGCCGACGAGCATTCCGTGGCTCGGGCTCACGGCGGTGCTGATGGGGACGTTCATCTCGACGCTCAACGGGCGCCTGTCGAGCTTCGGGCTCGCCGATATTCGCGGAGCGGTGGGCGCGGGGTTCGACGAGGGCGCGTGGATCACGACGGCACAGACCGTCGCGCAGATGTTCGTGACGCTCATTGCGGTGTGGATGGGCGCGGCCTACGGGCCGCGCCGGGTGCTCATCTGGGCTTCCCTCTCCTTTGCGATCCTCTCGCTCCTCACCCCGTATTCCGCGACGCTCCCCATGCTCCTCACGATGCAGTTTCTCGGGGGGCTCGCCTCGGGATTCTTCATCCCGCTCACGCTGAGCTTCATCCTGCTCAACACGCCCCCGAAGTACTGGGCGTTCGGTATCGCGATCTACGCGCTCAATCTCGAGCTCTCGCTCAATATCTCGGCCTCCCTCGAGGGCTGGTACACGGAGCATCATTCCTGGCGCTGGATCTTCTGGCAGAACGTGCCGCTCGCGCTCATCATGACGCTGTGCCTGCGCCGCGGCATCGCCAACAAGCCGATCATCGTCCATCCGCCCACGGATGTCTTCGCACTCATCACCGGCGGCTCGGGGCTCGCGCTCCTCTACGCCGCGCTCGATCAGGGCAACCGGCTCGACTGGCTCAGCTCAGGCCTCATCTGGGGGCTGCTGCTCGCCGCGGCTTTATTGTTGCTTGCTTTCTTCGTGCACGAGGCCCGAATCCCGGACCCGCTCCTCAACCTGAAGGTCGTGTTCGGCGCACCGGTACCGAGCCTGTTCCTGCTGATCGCCTTTCTGCGCCTGACGATTCTCGCGACGAGCTACCTCATTCCGCTGTACCTGGGCTCCGTGCGCGGCTATCGCGACCTCGAAGTCGGGGATGCCCTTGTCTGGGTGGCCGTTCCGCAGCTCATCTTCTGTCCCCTCGCGGCGCTCATGCTGCGCCGATCGGACGCGCGACTCGTCGCCTCCATCGGCTTCATCTTTATCAGCGTCGCCTGCCTCATGGTCGCGTATGGCCTCACGCCGATCTGGGGCACGACGCAGTTCCTGCCGTCCGCGCTCCTGCAGGCCGTCGGACAGAGCTTCGCGCTCTCGGGCGTCGTCTTCTTCGGCGTCCTGCATTTGAGGCCGAAGGACGCGCTCACCTTCGGCGCGGTGCTGCAGACGGCCCGTTTGATGGGTGGCGAGCTCGGCTCGGCCTTCGTGACGACGCTCGCCCGAGTGCGCGAGCAGATCGCATCGAACCTGATCGGCTTGCACGTGCAGGCGGGCGATGCGCGGGTGCTGCGGAGAATCGACGCCTACGGCGCGGCGACGACGCATGCGCTGGATCCCGGTGGCGCTCTGCACCGCGGTGAGGTCGTGCTCGGCGGTGTCGTGCGCGCCGCCGCGACGACCCAGGCGGTCATCGATGGCTTCATCGCCGTGGGCTTCCTCACCGCCGTGGCGCTCCTCATCGTCGTATTTCGCAGCGCCGCGCCCGAGGGCCCGGCCTCCGCGCTGCCGCTCTTCCCGGTGCGCAGGCCGGAGCCGCCATGAGGCTCATCCTCCGGTCGCGCCCGGCGCTCGCCGCGGCGTTGATGGCCCTTGCGGGCGGCGGTCTCGTCGGATGTCACGCCGGGCCGAATTATCGTGCGCCGGCGTTGCCGAGCGGCGCGGAAGCGCCGCTCGTCTCCCTCGATACCGAGCTCGAGACCGCGACGCCGCCGCCCGATGCCTGGTGGCGGCTCTACAGCGATCCGCGACTCGACGCCCTCATCGGTGAAGCGTTCACGGCGAACCAAGATCTGAGGGCTGCCGATGCCAATCTTGCCGCGGCCCGGGCCGTGCTCTCGGCGGTTCACGCGGATCGCTATCCGTCCACCGAGGCAATCGCGGGCGGCGTGCGCGGGCGCGATCCGGTCACGGAGGAGATTCTGGAGTTCGGCGGGCATGAGCCCCAGACGCTCTGGCTCTTCGAGGATGTCTTTCAAGCGGCGTACGAGGTCGACCTCTTCGGTCGCATCCACCGGGCGATCGAGGAGGCGAGCGCGAGCGCCGCATCCGTCGCCGCGGCGCGCGATGGCGTGCGGGTCGTCGTGGCGGCAGAGACCGCACGGGCGTATGCGCAGATCTGTGCGCTCGGGGAGCAGCTCGGCGTCGCGCGCCATTCGCTTCAGATCGTGACGCGCGAGGCCGACATCACCGCGCAGCGCTACGGTGCCGGAGGGGATTCGGAGTTCGAGGTGGACCGGGCCCGGGCACTCGTCGCCGAGGTGCGTGCGACGATTCCCGAGCTCGAGGGCCTGCGCCGCGCCGCGCTCTTCGAGCTGGCGGCGCTCCTCGGGCGCACACCCGCCAACGCCCCAAGAGAGGTCGAGACCTGTGTCGCCCCGCCACGCCTGAGCGCGCTCATCCCCGTGGGCGACGGCCGCGCGCTCATCAGGCGTCGTCCCGATGTGCGCGAGGCCGAGCGGCGCCTCGCCGCGGCGACCGCTCGAATCGGCGTCGCGACCGCCGACTTGTATCCGACGATTCGACTGAGCGCCTTCTACGGCGGCGCGGCGACGGAGGTGTCGCAGCTCACCACCAACCCCGCGCTGATCTGGGGGGTGGGGCCATCGATCAGCTGGACGTTCCCCAACGAGGCGCGTGCCCGGGCCGAGATTCGCGAGGCGAAAGGGGCACGAGCGGCGGCGCTCGCGTCGTTCGATTCGGTGGTGCTCACGGCCCTCAAGGAGACCGAGCAGGCGCTCGCCGCATACAGCGCCGCGCTCGATAGCCGCCAGGCTCTGGTCGAGGCGCAGGGGAGGATCCACCGATCGTTCGAGATCGCAGAGGATGAGTTTGCCGCCGGCTCCCTGAGCTCGCTCGATCTGCTGACGACCGAGCAGTCGCTGGTCGCGCTCGATGCCGCCGTCGCCTCATCGGATGCCACATTGATTCAAGATCAGATCGCGGTCTTCAAGGCCCTCGGCGGCGGATGGCAGGGCGATGCGCAGC
>JASHTK010000233.1 GCA_030040575.1 Gammaproteobacteria bacterium | reverse complement strand
TCGGCATGCCGATGATCCTCACTCGCGTCTGGCCGATCGCCATCATCCAGCTGCCGACCGCGGTCTACATGGTCGACAGTTTCTTCGACAGCCTGCGAGTCATCTATCTCGACGGGCGTGAGCATACGCCGTTCGACGTCTCGATCGACACCTACAACGGCGAGTCGATCGGGCACTGGACCCACGACGCCTTGATCATCGACACGCGGTACTTCGCGACGGACCAGCACTACATCGACATGGGGATCCCGATCTCCGAGAAGCTGCACCTCGTCGAGCGCATCACGCTCCTCGATCACGGCCACACGCTGCAGGACGAGTTCACGATGACGGACCCCGACATGTGGAAGGGCGAGTGGAAGAGCACCAAGCGCTGGATCCGCGAGGACTACAGCGACATTCCGGAGAACGAGTGCTTGCCGAACCTCGATGAGAACCTGCCGAGCACCTCGGAGGGTCATGCCGCGGCGCAGAAGGAAAGCCACGTGAAGTCCTCGGCGGCCCCGCAGCCCTCGGCCCCACAGCCCTCGGCGCCGCAGTAGCCGCAGGGCCCCCTTCGATGCCGCGAGCCGGAAGGAGCAACGCATGCGGGGATCCATCGCCAACGACCTGAAGCTCGCGGCGGCGGCCGCGGCGCTGTGCTGCGCGTGCTGGCCGGTCGCGCACGCGGCCTCGCGCCATCCGGACTTCTCGGGCGTGTGGACGTACTACCTCGAGCCCGGCCAGGCGCCGCTGCGGCGCGGGAGGCTCGAGCTGCCGTTCACGCCGCTCGCCGAGCAGAAGGTCGAGGCCTACCAAGCGCTCGTCCGGCCGACGTCCGATAACCCCGGCGCGCACTGTCTCGGCTCCGGGATGCCCGCCGCGATGATGTTCTCCGGGGACTACCCGATGGAGATCGTGCAGAGTCCCGAGCTCATCGTGGTGCTCTATGAGGCCTGGAGCGAGATCCGCCAGCTCTACTTCGGCGACAAGATCATCGCCGAGGGCGACCGCGTCCCGGACCGGGAGGGATACTCCGCGGCGCACTGGGAGGGCGACACGCTCGTCGTCGTCACCACCTCGCTCAAGGAGCAGGAGGACCAGACGTATCCGCACAGCGCCGCGGCGCGCATCGTCGAGCGGTATCATCTCGTGAAGGGCGCGCGGGGCGAGAAGGTGCTCGTGGACGACTGGACCATGACCGACCCGATCTTCTACACCAGGCCGGTCACGGCCGAGAAGAAGTGGGCGCTCGACCCGAAGGGGATCCTGCTTCCGTACGAGTGTGACGAGGAGGCCTGGCTCGATCACCTGGATGCGCTCAGCAAGGCGCGGGGGATCGCCGCCTCCGGCGCGTATAAGTGACCGAGGGCCCGATTCCGCCCCGGTGCGACCCGCGCCGCGAGGCCAGACGGAGGAGAGCATGAGCAAATCAGTCAGCGCAGCCCTGTGGGCGGTGGTCCTGCTCGCAGGGAGCGCATCCACGGCGCTCGCGCATCATTCGGCCGCCATGTACGACTTCACCAAGAACATCTGGGTGTCGGGCGTGGTGAAGAACATCCGCGTCATCAATCCCCACATGAGCCTCACGCTCATCGTGTCGAACGGCGCGGGCGGCGCGCGCGCCATCGACTTCGAGGGCCACAGCGTCAACAACTTCTACCGCGCCGGCTGGCGGCCCGACCTCGTGCGGGTCGGCGACAAGATCAACGTGAGGTACAACCCGCGCAAGGACGGCCGCGACGGGGGGTTCGTGAACGGCTTCGTCGCCGCAAACGGCCGGGAAGTCGCCTTCCGTCTGCCGCAAGCCGAGCCCGCGGGCGGCGCGGCTCGCTCCCCCGCCCCGAGCCGGTAGCCTTGTGAGCGAGCTCGGCGCCGCCGAGGAGACCGAGCTCCTCGCCGCCGTGGATCGGTGGATCGAGCGCGACGTGCGCCCGATCGTCCGCGAGTACGATCACGCGGACCGCTATCCGACCGAGCTCGTCGAGCAGATGAGGCAGCTCGGACTCTTCGGCGCCACGATCGGCGAGCAGTACGGGGGGCTCGGGCTCCCCGCGACGACCTACGCGGAGATCGTGATGCGCATCTCCGCGGTGTGGATGTCGATCACCGGCATTTTCAACTCTCACCTGATCCTCGCCCTCGCGATCGAGCGGTTCGGCACGGCGGAGCAGAAATCGCGCTGGCTGCCGAGGCTCGCGACGGGCGAGATCCGCGGCGGCATCGCCTTGACCGAGCCGAGCGGCGGCACCGACCTGCAGGGGATCCGCACGACCGCCCGGCGCGAGGGCGACGGCTATGTCATCGAGGGCACGAAGACCTGGATCACGAACGCCGTCGAGGGCTCCTGCTTCGCCCTGCTCGTGAAGACCGATCCGGGGGCCGAGCCCCGCCACCGGGGCATGAGCCTGTTCATCGCTCCGCGGGGCGAGGGCATGCGGGCCGGCAAGCCGCTGAAGAAGCTCGGCTACAAGTCGATCGATTCGGCGGAGATGAGCTTCTCGGGCTACCGAGTGCCCGCCGACCACCTCATCGGAGGCGTCGAGGGCCAGGGCTTCTACCAGGTGACGAACGGACTCGAGCTCGGCCGCATCAACGTCGCGGCACGCGGGGTCGGCATCGCCGAAGGGGCCCTGAAGCTTGCGACGCAGTACGCCCAGACCCGCCGGACCTTCGGCAAGCCGATCGCAGAGCATCAGGCGATTCAGCTCAAGCTCGCCGACATGGTGACCCGGGCGCGCGCGGCGCGGCTGCTCACGCTCGATGCGGCCCGAGCCTTCGACCGCGGCGGCCGCTGCGACATGGAGGCGGGCATCGCGAAGTACTTCGCCTCCGAGGCCGCGCTCGCGAACAGCATCGAGGCGATGCG
>JASHTK010000232.1 GCA_030040575.1 Gammaproteobacteria bacterium | reverse complement strand
GAGCGCCGGCGGCTGCTGGAGCGGCGCCCGCGGCCGCGGAGACGAAGAAGGAAGGAGCGCCGGGCAAGAAGGAGGGCAAGAAGTAGCGCCCGGAGGCCGCTGGGCGATCTTGCCCGCGTGGCCGCCGGCCCGCTGCCATGTCGGAGACCACACTGAAGCTGATCGCCGGGCTCGGCAATCCCGGGGCGGAGTACGCGCGCACGCGCCACAACGTCGGCTTCTGGCTCGTCGATGAGCTCGCGCGCCGCCACGGCGGCACGTTCCGCCCGGAGCCCCGCCACCAGGCGGAGCTCGCGCGGGCGCGCATCGGCGCGACGGACGTGTGGCTCGCCAAGCCGATGACCTACATGAACGCGAGCGGTGCGGCGGTCGGCAGCGTCGCGCGGTTCTACAAGATCGCTCCGCAGGAGATCCTGGTCGTCTCCGACGAGCTCGATTTTCCACCCGGCACGGTGCGCCTGAAGCAAGGCGGCGGGGCTGCGGGCCACAACGGCGTGCGCGACATCATCGCAGCCGTCGGGGAGCCGTTCTGGCGCATGCGGATCGGGATCGGGCGGCCCGGCGCGAAGGCGGAGGGGATCGACCACGTGCTCTCGCGACCGACGGCGGAGGAGGAGCGCCTGATCCGCGAGACGATCGGCGCGGGCGCGGACGCCGTGCCCGTGATGCTCGAGCACGGCGCGCAGCTCGCGATGAACCGGCTGCACGCGCGTGACGAGCCCGGCCGGGACGAGCCCGCCCGCGATGAGCCCACTCGGGATGAGCCCGGGCGGGATGAGCGCGGGCCCGGCGGCCGGCAGCCTTGAGCGCGCGCGTGCGCCGCACGCCCGCCTGATACTCACCCATGTCCATCAAATGCGGAATCGTCGGTCTGCCGAACGTCGGCAAGTCGACCCTGTTCAATGCGCTCACGAGCGCCGGCATCGCCGCGGAGAACTATCCGTTCTGCACGATCGACCCAAACGTCGGCATCGTACCGGTGCCCGACCCGCGGCTCGAGCAGCTCGCGGCGATCGCGAGTCCGGAGAAGATCGTGCCGGCGACGGTCGAGTTCGTGGACATCGCCGGGCTCGTCGCCGGCGCCTCGCAGGGCGAGGGGCTCGGCAATCAGTTCCTCGCGCACATCCGCGAAGTCGATGCGCTCGCCCACATCGTCCGTTGCTTCGAGAACGCGGACGTCGTGCACGTTGCGGGCCGGGTCGACCCGCTCGCCGACATCGAGACCGTCAATACCGAGCTCGCGCTCGCCGATCTCGCGACCGTCGAGAAGGCGCTCGATCGCGCGCTGCGAGCCTCGAAGAGCGGCGACAAGGACGCGGCGCGCAGGCGCGATCTGCTGGAGCGCGTGAAGGCGCAGCTCGATGAGGCGCAGCCGGCCCGCGCGCTCGCGCTGAGCCCGGAGGCGCGCAGCGATCTGCGCGAGTTGCATCTGCTCACGGCAAAGCCGGTGATGTACGTCGCGAACGTCGATGAGAGCGGCTTTGCGGACAATCCCCACCTTGCGGCCGTCGAGAAGCGCGCCGCGGCGGAGGGCTCTGAAGTGGTCGCGGTCTGCGCGGCGATCGAGGCGGAGATCGCGCAGCTCGAGCCGGCCGACCGGACGGAGTTCCTCAAGGAGCTGAAGCTCGATGAGCCGGGCTTGAGCCGGGTGATCCGCGCGGCCTACCGGCTGCTCGGCCTGCAGACGTTCTTCACGGCAGGCCCGAAGGAGGTCCGCGCATGGACCGTCCACACGGGCGCGACGGCGCCGCAGGCGGCAGGCGTGATTCACACGGACTTCGAGCGGGGGTTCATCCGTGCCGAGGTCATCTCCTTCGCCGACTACATGACCCATCGGGGCGAGTCGGGGGCGAAGGAGGCGGGGAAGCTGCGACTCGAGGGCAAGGAGTACATCGTCCGGGAAGGGGACGTCGTGCATTTCCGGTTCAATGTGTGAGGGCGGGGCTCGTTAACAATCTGTAATCATGGTAAACAAAGATGACGTGAGATCGTTGGCTTGCGTCCATTCAGCGAGAGAGTCGAGTCAAATGCCTCAGCCCGCGATTCGATTTCCGTCCGAACGGCTGTCCTTCCCGCGCCTCACTTGGCTCCTCGCCGCGGCAGCGCTGCTCGCAGGCTGTGTCGCGCAAGTGACCGCTCCACCGCCTCCGCCACCTCCACCGCCGCCCGCGTACGTGCCCCCGGTCGCGGGCGCAGTGTTGCAGGTCGACGTGGCGCCGCCGCCGTTGCCGGTGTATGCGCAGCCGCCGTGTCCCGGTCCGGGTTACCTGTGGACACCCGGCTACTGGGCGTACGCAGGTGGGTACTACTGGGTGCCGGGCACCTGGGTGCTGCCGCCCGCCGTCGCAGTGCTCTGGACGCCGGGCTACTGGGGCTTCGTGGGCGGCGTCTATCTCTGGCACGCCGGATACTGGGGCCCGCACGTCGGCTTTTACGGCGGAGTGCGCTACGGCTTCGGATACTTCGGGACGGGCTTCGTCGGCGGCCGCTGGGTCGGCAACACGTTCGCCTACAATCGCTCCGTCGCGAACGTCGACGTGACTCTCGTGCACAACACGTACGTTGAGAGCGTCAATCGCAACGCGGGTGTGAGCCGGGCGAGCTTCAACGGCCCCGGTGGAATCGCCGCGGCGCCGACACCCGAGGAGCAGCTCGCGCAGCGCGAGACGCACTTCCCGAGCACGCCCGATCAGCAGCAGCACATCCGGGAGGCCGCGAGAAACCCATCGCTCTTCGCCACTGCAAACGGCGGCCGTCCGCCCATTGCGGCGACAGCACGCCCGGCAGTTTTCAGCGGACCGGGCGTCGTGGCGGCGCGCGGCGCTCGACAGGCCGGACGGCAAGGGGCGCGGGGGAAGCCTCGCCAGGGCGGCGAGCGCGCCGGCCGGCAACGCTCGTCGCAGGCGCACGCGGCCGCACACCGGCCGCACGCGAAAGGAGCCAAGACCCAGCGAAAGAAGCGAGCTCGGCCGCACGGGAAGCGCAAGCCGCAGACGAAGAAGCCCGAGCCGAAGGCCGCGTAAGCGAGGCGGTCGATTCCTTGACAGCGCAATCGAGGCCCCTCGACAATGCCGGCCCCTTCGGGCCTCGCCGTGGAAAGGTAGCTCAGCTGGTTAGAGCACGGCACTCATAATGCCGGGGTCGAGGGTTCGAGTCCCTCCCTTTCCA
>JASHTK010000231.1 GCA_030040575.1 Gammaproteobacteria bacterium | reverse complement strand
CGGCCCGCCGGGCAGGAGCTTCGGAAGCCAATGCGCGCGCGCCCGAAGCATGTCGGCGAGGAGCGTCTCGAAGCGTCCGAAGTCGTTGTCGAGCCGCTCGAACAGCAGCTCCGCATCGGCCGCGAGCGCCGCCTCGCTCTCCGCGTCGAGGAGCGTGCGGCGGGCGGCGATCCGATAGAGCCGCTCGGGCGCGTCGGCGATGGGCAGCTCACCCGCCCCGTGCGCGGCGAGCGGCAGCTGCGCGGCAAGCGAGCGGTTGAGCGCGTCGATCGTCTGGATCCGCAGCCTTCCGGGGTTCGCCTCGAGCGACCAGCCGAGCCGCCGCGAGCGCTCCCGCACGGCCGCGGCGAGCGCGAGCAGGAGACGGCCTTGAATGGTGGACGCGTCGGCGTCGCCGCCGAGGGCGCGCGTCACGCGCTCGCGCATCTCCGCGGCGGCCTTGCGCGTGAAGGTGATCGCGAGCACCTCCTCGGGGTGCTCGACCGTGCACAGCAAGCGCAGCAGGCGTTGCGTGAGCATCATCGTCTTGCCGGATCCCGCCGGCGCCTCGAGCACAATGGAGCGGCTCGGATCGAGCGCCCGCTCGCGCGCGGCGGCGTCCGGATCGTCCGTCCGCGGCGCGGTGGGCTCAGCCATCGCGCCCGTCCGGGCCGCGGATCTCGCTCACGCGGCAGAACGTGTGCAGGTGGCAGATGCGGCACGCGGACTCGACCGGGTCCACGGGCGCCGAGCCGGCGAGGAACTCGCGCGCGAGCTGCTCGAGCAGCCCCTGCCAGCGACGGACCTGATCGCGCCAGGCCGCCTCGGCCGTCGGCCCGTGCCCCGCAACGGTCGCGATGCGGGGCAGGCGCCCCGGCCGATCCGCAAGGCCCCGCAGGGAGATGCCGCCGGCCGCGAGGCTCACCACGGCGAGCGCGCCGACGCTGCCGCCGGCGGCGAGCAGATAGAGCGGCAGCTGCGGATCGCTCAGGCGATCGGAGCGCCAGTCGAGCGGGGTCGGCTTGCCGGTCTTGTAGTCGAGAATGACCTGCGTGCCGTCCTCGAGCTCATCGATGCGGTCGATCCTCAAGTGAAGCCGCGCCCCGGCGAGCGTGAGGCTCGTGCGCAGCTCGAGCGCGCTCACCTCGAACGGCGCGCGCTCGAGCTCGAGCCCGCTCCACTCGCGCAAGAGCCGCGCGAGGCGTCGCAGCTCGCGCCGCCGCCCCGCCTCGCCGGAGCCGCGCGGCGCCGGGAAGCCCTCGGCCGCGGCCCGCGCGATGCTCTCCTCGATCAAGCGCGCAAGCGCTCCGCTCGCGCTCTCCCGTCGCAGGCGCTCCGAGCCCTCGAGCGTGCGCCACAGGTGCTCGAGGGCGCGATGAATCAGGCGGCCGCGCGCGCGCGGGTCGATCCCGGGCCGCGGCGTCTCGAGGGGCACACAGGCGAGTCGCAGCTCGGCGTAGGCGCGAAAGGGACAGCGACTCTGGTACTCGAGGGCGCGAGCGCCGGCGGGCAGCGGCGCATCCGCGGGCCAGGGAGTGCCAGGGCCGCCCGTGAAGGACTCGATGCGGCGCGTCGCGCGCACGCTTCGCGCAAGCATCGAGGGGCCCTCTGCCGCCCACCCCTCGATGCCCGGCACCTCGGCGAGCAGCGGGGAGGCGAGGCACTCGTGATCCTCGATCTCAGCCGGCGAGCTCACGATGAGCTCAGGGGTCGCGTGCCGCCACAGAGCGAGGAGCGCCCGCGCCCGCTCGAGGCTGCTCGCCGCCGTGACCCCGGGGATGCGGGCCCGGAGCTGCGCCGAGAGCGGAATGAATGGATTGGCGAGCGGTGGCGGCGGCCATGCGTCCGCGTGCAAGCCGGCGACCCAGATGCCGTCGTAGCGCACGACAGGATCGCTGAGCGCGCCGGTCAGCGTCACGGCGGCGTGGGCGCCCTGCGGCGCGGAGGATGCGCGGCCGGCGAGCGCATCGAGCATGCGCAGGGCTTGCGGCGCCTGAAGGACGCCGAGCGGCGCGCCGACTGCGACGAGCTCCGCGAGGAGCGCCCGGAAACGGGCCGTCGTCTGGCGCTCGGCGTGGGTCAGGAGGCGCGCACCGGGCCACCCGAGCGCCTCGAGCGAGCGCTCGAAGCGCGGGGCCCAGCGTGCGATCGACGCCGCGGCCGCCGGCTCGAGGGCGCGCAGGGCTGACTCGATGACCGCGGCGAGCTCGGCCGCGGCGGCGTGAAGGCCGTCGGGAGCCGCTCGCAGCGCACGCAGCAGCTCGCTCGGCGTCAAACTGAGCCCGAGCGCGAGCCGCAGCCAGCTGTCGAGCCGCGCCCGCTCTTCGGGCGAGGGGAC
Source organism: Gammaproteobacteria bacterium (assembly GCA_030040575.1). GTDB lineage: Bacteria > Pseudomonadota > Gammaproteobacteria > Steroidobacterales > Steroidobacteraceae > JASHUC01. The sequence goes on along the minus strand of JASHTK010000231.1, from coordinate 3,562 downwards.
GCGCCAGAACGCGGCACGCAGCCAGGCGCTCAGCCGGGCGAGCTCGAGCGTCCCGGTCAAAAAGGCGAGCGCGGTGAGCGCGTGCCGGATGAGCGGGGCGCTCGTGAGCGGCTCGCCGCCTTCCACGCTGAGAGCGAGTGCAGGCTCCGCGCCGCGCAGCACCGCGCCCGGATCGAGGCATTGCTCGAACACGCTTACGGCTGCGCTCCGCCGCTCGGCGAGGTCCGGCACCACGACGAGCAGGTGCCCGCCCGGAACCCTCGCGAGCCGCGAGCGGCACCAGCTCGCCGCAAGCTGCAGCTCCACGGCCGGGTCGCTTGCGCGCGCGGCGAACGTCCGCCCGGCCGGTGCCTCGCCGCGATGCTCCCGGACTTGTGGTGCGCCCTCGGCCGGCTCCTCGAGCCAGGCGCCACGCGCCGCGCTGCGCTCGCCGAAGCCCGCAAACGTGACGGGCCGGGATCGCCAGGCCTTGAGCACCCGGGAGAGCGCGTGACGCGGGGTGGCCCGCGCCGCTCGCGCTCGCGCCTCGACGAGCTCGATCGCGCGCGCGAGCCGCTCGCTCTCCGCGCGAGCCGACTCACGCAGGACCCGCACCGGAATCCCCCAGTCAAAGAGCAACCGGGCGGCGTGGCTCAGCGAGTCGGCGAGGCGGCTCGTCGAGCCCCCGGCGCTCGCGTCCTCGGCATCGGCTGCCTCGGACACCTCGCGCGCGGCCTCCTGCCACAGGAGCCATTCCTCGGCGGCCGTGAAGGGCCGGGGGACGGGCCGACCGGCCTCGGCCGCCAGGAACGCCTCGCGGGCGAGCCAGGCTCGAAAGCCGAGGATCTGCGGCGTGCGCCACGCGCGCGCTCCTTCAGCGAAGCGCGCGGCATCGTAGGCGAGCCGGACGGCCGCCGCGCGCCACGGCGAGGGCGTCACCACCGTGGCGCCCGAGGCAAGATCACGCTCGATGAGCGAATCGAGTGTAATCAATTCAGTTGCTTATGAGATTCTCTTCAGACGTTGTCAGAACTAGCGCCGCAAGCGGCGCCCCGCTCGTCCCACCGGACCGCGCGCGCGAGATTCGGGGCGCGAGCCGAGTCGCACGAGGGGGCCGCGCGCGGGGGCCGCGCGCGGACGACCTAGCGGAAGCGGCGCGAGGCCTCGACGACCGAGCCCTTCGGGCTCTCGCGCTGGGCCGCCGCATACCCGCAGAGCACCTCCTCGATCCGCGTGAAGACCCGCTTCAGCACCACGGCATCGGGCAGGTTCGTGACGCGGAAGTGCGTGCGGTACGGGACGTTGAAGCTGACGCCGGGCGCGACGAGCACGTGCTTCTGCTCGAGCAGATCGAGCGCGAAGCGCTGATCGTCAAAATCGGCAAACTCGCGCGTGTCCACCTCGATGAAGGCGTACATCGCGCCGGCCGGGGGCGCGAGCCGCAGAAAGCGGCTCTCGGCGATGCAGGAGAGAATGGCGCGCCGCGACTCGTAGAGGCGGCCGCCCGGCACGATGTGCTCCTGGATGCTCTGATAGCCCCCGAGCGCGGTCTGTACCGCCCACTGTCCGGGCACGTTGCTGCAGAGCCTGAGCGAGGTGAGCAGCTCGAGCGCGCTCAGGTACTCCGTCGCCGCCCGCAGGCGCCCGGAGAAGACTGCCCAGCCGACCCGGTAGCCGCAGGCGCGGTACACCTTCGAGAGCCCCGAGAGCGTCGCGCACAGCGTGTCGTGCACGAGCGTCGCCATGGGGATGAACTCGGCGCCGTCGTAGAGAATCTGATCGTAGACCTCGTCGCTGAAGACGACGAGGCCGCGGCTCTCGGCGAGCCGCGCAATCCCCTCGAGCACCGGCCGCGGGTAGACCGCGCCGCTCGGATTGTTTGGATTGATCACCACCACGGCGCGCGTGCGCGGCGTCACGAGCCGCGCGATCTCCTCCGGGTCCGGCACGAAGCCGTTCTCCGGCCGGCACGGATAGTGCACGGCGCGGCCGCGGTTGAGCTTCACCGCCGCCGTCCACAGCGGATAGTCCGGGCTCGGCACCAGGACCTCATCTCCGTCGTTGAGCAGCGCGCGCAGCGTGAGATCGATGAGCTCGCTCACCCCGTTGCCGATGAACACCTCCTCGGCGGTGACGCCCTGCACGCCGCGGGCTTGCTGATGCATCACGATCGCTTCGCGCGCGGGAAAGATTCCCTTCTGGTGGCAGTAGCCCTCCGCGTGCTGGAGGTTCTCGATCATCGCGAGCCGCAGGGACTGCGGAGTGCGAAAGCCGAACAGGCCGGGATTGCCGATGTTGAGCGAGATGATCTCGTAGCCGAGCCGCTCGAGCTCCTGCGCGCGGCGCGCGAGGCGCCCGCGGATCTCATAGCGCACGTGGTGCAGGCCTTCGCTCGAGCGAAGCATCGGTTCGGTGGTCATAGCCGCCCGAGGATAGCCGGTCCCGGGCACCGATGCACGGACCGAGCGCACAGGAGCGGTCACGGCCGGTTGGACAGGCGCTCGCTCGCTTTCTACACTTCCACCCCCCACGACACCGTCAGGCACCCCCCAAGCTCATGGAATCCACTCGCCCCATCCGTGCGCTCATCCGCGGCCTCGAGGCGCTTGCCGTGCTCAATCGCCGCGACGGAGCGACCGTTTCCGAGGTCACCGCCGACATCAAGCTTCCCCGCACCACGACGTATCGCATCCTCGAGACCCTGAGCCAAGCGGGCTACGTGTATCGGGATCCGATGGACGACCGCTACCGGCTCACGGTCATGGTCCGCGGCCTCTCGGACGGCTTCGACGATGAGGCCTGGGTGACGCAGATCGCGCGGCCGTGCATCAACGATCTGTGCAAGGAGATCATCTGGCCGATCTCGCTCTCCTCGCCCTCGGGCACCTCGATGCTGGTGCGCGACACGACCGATCATGCGAGCCCGCTCGCCGTCGAGCGCCTGAGCGCCGGGTTTCGCATTCCCCTCCTCACGACCTCCTCCGGCCTCGTGTACCTCGCCTTCTGCAGCGCCGAGGAGCGCGACTGCCTGCTCGAGATCCTGAGCCGCTCGCAGCGCGAGGAGGACCGGCTCGCGCGCAGCCGCGCCGAGGTCGAGCGGATCCTCGAGGAGGCGCGCGAGCAGGGTTACGCGACCGCCGTGCGCTCGCGCCGCGTGTCCGAGGAGATGGCGATGGCAGTCCCGGTGCTCATCGAGGATCGCGTACTCGCGACCGTCGCCGTGCGCTTTGCGGCGTCGGCCGTGCCTGCGCGGCTCGCCGTCGAGCGCTTCGTGCCGAGGCTGCGCGATACGGCCCAGAAGATTCGCGTGAAGTTCGCCGAGCAGCAGCGCAACCCGCCCCATCGCCCCGCTTCGCAGGTCGCCCCGAACGGCTGAGGCGATGAGACGCGTTCTGGTCGGCATCAAGCGGGTCGTCGACTACAACGTCCGCGTCCGGGTGAAGCCCGACGGCAGCGGCGTCGCGCTCGACGGCGTGAAGATGAGCATCAATCCGTTCGATGAGATCGCCCTCGAGGAGGCGCTGCGCATCAAGGAGCGCGGCGCGGCCGATGAGGTCGTGGTCGCGAGCGTCGGCGGCCCGGA
>JASHTK010000230.1 GCA_030040575.1 Gammaproteobacteria bacterium | reverse complement strand
ACGGTCATCTTCGGCCACTTCTTCGACGGCTCCCTCTTTGTGCTGCCGCGCAACGATGTGATGGCCGAGATCCGCGGCGACCTCGCCGCGCCGCTCTGGCTCGACTTCGCGCTGCGCGGCTTTCTCTCGCCGGTTTTCTGGGCGGCGCTCGCAGGCTTCCTCACGGCCTGGGTCTGCTTCCTGTGGAGGCCCGCGCTCGCCGACGCCGCCGCACGCGCCTTCGGCCCGCTCTACCGGCTGCTCGAGCAGAAGTACTACTTCGACTGGTTCAACGAGAACGTCATCGCCGCCGGGGCGCGTCTCATCGGCGTGGGGCTGTGGCGCGGAGGGGACCAGACGGTCATCGACGGAGCGCTGGTGAACGGCACGGCCCTCACGGTCGGCCGCATCGGCGGCCTCGTGCGCCTCATCCAAAGCGGGTACCTCTACACGTACGCGTTCTGGATGATCATCGGCCTCGCGGTGCTCATCGGTTGGTTCGTGCTGCGCGGGTAGGGTGCGGCGGTCGCCATGCAAGGTCTCCCTCTGGTCTCGATCCTCATCTGGCTGCCGATCCTCACGGGGATCCTCGTCCTCGCGCTCGGGGAGCGCGGCATCGCGCTGGGCCGCTGGGTCTCGCTTGTCGCCTCCGTGCTGACGCTCCTCTTCTGCGTGCCGCTGCTCAAGGCGTTCGATGTGTCGACGGCCGCGTTCCAGTTCGTCGAGCGCGTGCCGTGGATCGCCGCCTTTCACGCCGATTACTACATCGGGCTCGATGGGATCTCGCTGCCGCTCATCGTCCTCACCGCCTTCATGACCATTCCGGTGGTCATCGCCGGGTGGCGCGTGATCCACACCCGCCCGGCGCAGTACTACGCGGCCTTCCTCATCATGGAGGGCCTGATGATCGGGGTGTTCGCCTCGCTCGACTCGCTGCTCTTTTACTTCTTCTGGGAGGCGATGCTGATTCCGATGTTCCTCATCATCGGGATCTGGGGCGGGCCGCGCCGGGTGTACGCGACGATCAAGTTCTTTCTCTACACCTTCCTGGGCTCGGTGTTCATGCTCGTCGCGCTCATCTACCTGTACGTGAAGGCGGGCAACTACGAGATCGCGAGCTTCCAGGCCCTGCCGCTCACGCTCGAGGAGCAGCGCTGGATCTTCCTCGCGTTCCTGCTCGCCTTTGCCGTCAAGGTGCCGATGTGGCCGGTGCACACCTGGCTGCCGGACGCGCACGTCGAGGCCCCGACCGGCGGCTCGGTGATCCTGGCGGCGATCATGCTGAAGATGGGCGGCTACGGCCTGCTGCGGTTCAGCCTGCCGATCACGCCGGATGCGAGCCGGGAGCTGTACCTGCTCATCGTCGCCCTCTCGCTCATCGCGGTGGTGTACATCGGGTTCGTCGCGATGGTCCAGAGCGACATGAAGAAGCTCATCGCCTACTCCTCGATCTCGCACATGGGCTTCGTCACGCTCGGGGCGTTCGTCGTGTACGCGATCGTGATGAACACGGGGGGCGTGCAGGGCGCGGCGATGGGCATGGAGGGGGCCATGACCCAGATGCTCTCGCACGGGCTCGTCTCCGGCGCGCTGTTCCTGTGCGTCGGCGTGCTCTACGACCGGGTGCACAGCCGCGAGATCAGCGCCTACGGAGGGGTGGTGAACACCATGCCGAAGTTCGCGACGCTGATGGTGATCTTCGCGCTCGCCAACGCCGGCCTGCCGATCACCTCGGGATTCGTCGGGGAGTTCATGGTGATCCTCGCGAGCTTCCGGGCGAGCTTCTGGTTCGCGCTCTTTGCGGCCGTGACGCTCATCCTCGGCGCGGCCTACACGCTCTGGCTCGTGAAGCGCGTGGTGTTCGGGCCCGTCGCCAACCGCAACGTCGAGCGGCTCGAGGACCTCGACGGGCGCGAGTTCCTCATCCTCGGGGTGCTCGCGGCGGCGGTGTTCCTGTTCGGGATCTGGCCGCATCCGATCGTCAACCTGATGGGGGCCACGATGCAGCATCTCGTGAGTCAGGCCGTCGCGACCAAGGTGCCGCTCTAGGCTCGCCATGCTAGAACCGACCAGCTGGGCGGGGCTCGCCCCGGCCGTCGCCGAGATTTACCTCGCGATCGCGGCGTGCGTGATCCTGATGGTGGATGTGTTCGCCGGGCGGCGCTGGCCCCGCCTCACCCCGAGCCTGACGCTGCTTGCGCTCGCCTTAGGCGTCGCGCTGCTCGTCCTCTTCGGCCAGGTGAGCGGGCGCGTCGTGCTCTTCGACGGCCTGTACGTCGAGGACCCGCTCGGGTACGTGCTGAAGCTCGCCGGATTTCTCTTCCTCGCCTTCGCGCTGCTTTACTCGCGTGCCTACATGCAGCTGCGTAGCATCCAGCGCGGCGAGTACGACGTGCTCGCGCTCACGGCGCTGCTCGGCATCTTCGTGCTCGTGTCCGCGAACAGCCTGCTCACCGTGTACATCGGCGTCGAGCTGCTCGCCCTCTCGGTCTACGCGATCATCGCCTTCGACCGCGACAACGCCGTGGCCGCCGAGGCGGCGATGAAGTACTTCGTGCTGAGCGCCATCGCCTCGGGTGCGCTCCTCTACGGCATGTCGCTCATCTACGGGCTCACCGGTACCCTGCGGCTCGACGAGCTCGTCGCGCGGCTCTCGGACCCCTTGACGCCCGGCGTCATCCTCGGCCTCGCATTCGTCGTGGTCGCGGTCTGCTTCAAGTTCGGCGCGGTGCCGTTTCACATGTGGCTGCCGGACGTGTACCAGGGCGCGCCGACCAGCATGACGCTGTTCTTAAGCTCGGTGCCGCAGATCGCTTACTTCTCCCTCGCCCTGCGGCTGCTCACGTACGGGCTCGATGGAGCGGTCCGCGAGTGGACGGTGATGCTCACCCCGATTGCGGTGCTGACGCTCATCGTCGGCAACGTCGTGGCGATCGTGCAGTCGAACCTGAAGCGCATGCTCGCGTACTCGACGATCGGCAACGTCGGGTTCATCCTGCTTGGATTCGTCACCGGAACGCGGGCGGGCTACAGCGCGGCACTCTATTACACCCTCGTCTACGTCGTCATGGTGCTCGGGTCCTTCGGCGTCATCCTGCTCGCGAGCCGCAAGGGCTTCGAGGCCGAGGAGCTCGATGACTACAGGGGGCTCTACGCGCGCGACCCACTGCTCGCGCTCGCCATGATGGCCCTCATGTTCTCGACGGCGGGGGTGCCCCCCTTCGTCGGCTTCTGGGCGAAGCTGCGGATCATCCAGGAGCTGTGGGCGACGAGCCACCTCGCGCTCGTGATCATCGCCGCGTCCGTGTCCGTCATCGGGGCGTTCTACTACCTGAGGGTGGTGAAGCTCCTGTACTTCGACGCCCCGCCGGCCGAGCTGCCCACGGCGGCGCAGCCCTCCGCCGTCCGGCTCGCGCTTGCGGTCAACGCGCTCGCGGTGATCGTCCTCGGCGTGCTGCCCGGTCCGCTGCTCGACCTCTGCGCTCGGCTGCTCAGGTAGGCTCCCGGCCCAGGCGTCTCGGGAAGGCCCCTGAGGGCGCGCCCTCGGGCGGGCTCCTCACGGAGGCGTTGCAAGTTGCCGGCGGGCATGGCTAGAATGCGCCCCCTTCTGGTGCGGGGTGGAGCAGTCTGGCAGCTCGTCGGGCTCATAACCCGAAGGTCGCAGGTTCAAATCCTGCCCCCGCTACCAACCTAGCGCTCCCTTCGCATCGCATCAAGCGCAGCTTGAGTGAGAAACCCGCTGCGCGTCTGCCCGAGCTTTTTCGCGTGCTCATCGATCTGCTTGAGCAACCGTCCAGGCACCGTGATGTTGATCTTCTCGGCCGGACCGAAGAATCTCTCGATCGGTACGTCGATGACGCCCCACGTCCAGCCCCGGTAGTCGCGGCTGGCCTGCCACTCGCTCATCGGCTTCGTCGCCGGAATCTCCGTACCCTCTTCAGCGAGCACCTCGCAATGGGCCTCGATCGCCTCCCGTGCGTTATCGAAGGCTTCCTCGACGGTGTCCCCGGCACTGAAGCATCCAGGCAAGTCAGGGACGGCAACTCCATACGCCGCCTTCTTCGTGCCCGGCTCGATCGCGATCGTGAATTTCAATTCAGTCCCGCTTGTTTCCGTATCTTGTGCAGCAAACCTTTCCCCAGATCCTTCTTCGGATGTGGCACCGTCAGGTGTCCCGGGCGAGTGGGGTGCGTGAAGATGTGATGGCTACCCACGACTCGGTCCTCGACCCAACCCGCCTTCCTGAGCTCACGGATCAGATCGTCGCTCCTCATCGGTGGGTATTATACCCACCACAAGACTGCCGTCAACGCCAAAGAGCTCCGACGAAAACCTGTCCACCGAGACGGGGCAACTGCGCGACATCACTTCCGTGCGTTGCTCACCCGAGTCTGCGGCAGCCCCTTGCGTCCCTTCTGGAAATAGCAGATCTCGACGAGCGTGGGCCACAGCTCATTCGCGCCTTTGATCACGCTGACCGCGTCGTCGACGATGCGCAGCAGGTTGTGCTGGAAGAAATCGGGCTCGAATCCGTAGAACGCCTTCTGCAGATTCGCGGCGAAGAGCCTGAGTGCTTCGGCGCGCGCCGGGTTCGGCGCCAGCCCGGCGGCCGAGAGCGCGCGAGCGTGTAGTCGCTGCATCTTCTCGAGGATCTCCTCGGCGTCCCGGGCGGTGACTTCGCCGTCGTAGTCGAACGCGATGCTGAGATCATCGAGGCGCGCGATCGATGCCTTGATGCGGCGCTTCAGGAGATTTGAGACTTCCTCGTTCAGAATCTCGGCGGCCGGCGGATTGCGCATGTAGTTGCTCTTGCAGTGATTTTGCGCTGCATCGACGTGCGCCGCCGCGATACCTTCCTGCTGCACCCATAGCCGGTAGATGTAGTCCTCGCATCTGAGGCGCGTCGGGAAGAACGGCGGCAAGCCGTAGGTGTTGTCGTAGCCCGCAACGCCGCAATCCATGCGCCAGTTCTTCTTCGTGACCACGGGCCTGAAATTCTCGAGCACGTAGAGGTCGCTGAGTAGAGCGGGATCGAGCTGCTCGTCGTTCTCGAGGAACATCTCGATGTAGTCGATCGCGTCGATGTCTCCGGATCCAGATCGGAACGTCTGTGCCATCTTGACGACGGCGGCGTCGGGCAGCGCGCCGCGCTTCACGAGGAGCGAGTTGGCACGGCTCGAGCCGACTGTGGCATTGGTCTCGAGATCCATGGCGGTGTCGACCACGAGCTCACCGCGCTCGTAGTTGTCCGGTACCTCGCTTACCCTCTGCCCGAGCACGTCGCGGAAGGCCGTCACGATGTCGAACGACTTCCGACCGTATCCGTTCTCGCCGGCGCGGTGCAGGCGACCGCGACAGATCTCATCGGGCTCGAGGGATTCGGGGCTGTGCCTCATGAGCGAATACGGCCGCATGTCGTCATCGGCGCTCACCACCAGATCGCCGAGCGTGTACATGAGCGTGCAGTTACGGTTCCCCCCGTAGCTCGGCCGGAACAGGCTGCGGATGAGGGCCTGCAGGCGCTTGTCCGGGAGCCGCTCGTTGAGATAGGCGATCAGCTGCTCCTTCTCCCTCGGACCGACGTAGAGCACCTCGTTGTGCGTCGCCGTGCCCTGCAGGCTCGAATAGTACTTCTCGTGATTCGCAGCGCTCGAGTCGTCGAACACCATGATCGGCACGGAGTGGCCGTTGCGCCAGAAGTGCTCGTCATACTGGGTCACGGTCTCCCCGACCTCGCGCAGCCGATAGGTCGGAATGACGAACGAGAGATGCTTCCCGTGCATGTCGGCGGTCACCTCGGTTGCGCGGTTGCGGCAAGGTGAAGATGTGGGCAAAGGGAGGACCTGAGTAGACATCGACTGGTGAGGATTTTGGGCCGGCAGCCACATTGAGTGCCCCGGGGGCGGCTGCTGCGCATTCAATTAATCACGACCCGCTAACACAGCCCGCTCTAGGATCAGGGCACAAGGCCGAGGCGTGCCTCGGAGGCGGTCGGGAATTGGATCGTTTGAACACGGTGCTGGGCTTGGTGACGCTGGCGGTGGCGCTGTACGTCTTCGCGGCCTGGTGGCGCATCTGGCGCCGGGAGACGCCGTGGCGCAGCCGCCATCGAGGCCTGAGAATTCGTATCGACCGGTAGGCGACATGGACAAGTGGAGCAAGCTTCTCGGCTGGACGACGCTCGTCTACGCGCTCT
>JASHTK010000229.1 GCA_030040575.1 Gammaproteobacteria bacterium | reverse complement strand
CGGCGGTCGCGGTGCGGCCGGGCCACAGCGCGACGGCGGCGCAGACCGTCTCGCCGTAGAGCGGATCGGGCAGGCCGAATACCGCGACCTCGCGCACGGCCGGGTGCGCGGCGACCGCGTTCTCGACCTCCTTCGGGTAGATGTTCTCCCCGCCGCTGATGATCACGTCCTGGCGCCGGTCCACGAGCGTGAAGAATCCCTCGGGCTCGACCCGCGCGAGGTCGCCCGTGTAGATCCACCCGTCGCGGATCGCCTCGCGCGTTGCCTCGGGGTTGCGCCAGTAGCCGATCATGCCCATCGTGCGCTGATTGACGATCACCTCGCCGACGCCCCCGACCGGCACGGGGCGACCCTCGTCGTCCACGATGCGGCTCTCGGTAAGGAGTGCCTGGCGCCCGGTCGTCTGCGACCAGCGCTCGTGGTCCTCCGAGCGCAGGACGCTCACCATGCCGGCTTCCGTGGACCCGTAGAGCTGGTAGAAGCGCGCCGCCCGGAACATCTCGCGCGCCTTGGCGAGCGTCGGCGGCGTGATGGGCATCGAGCCGTAGAAGATCTTATCGAGGCTCGAGAGGTCGTACTGCCCGATGCGGGGGTGGAAGGCGAGCATCGCGAGCGTCGTCGGCACGAGGATCGCAAGCGTGATGCGGTGGGCCTCGATGAGCGGGAAGATCACCTCGGGGTCGAACGAGCCGCGGTGGAGGATCCCGGTCGATCCCATGAAAAGGCTCTGGTGCAGCGCCATGTTGAGTCCGGCGGCATGGAACAGCGGCACCGCCATCAGGTACACGTCGTCGTGGCGCATCCGCGTCTCGATCGCGGTCGCGAGGTACATCTTGAAGTAGGTCGCGTGCGAGACGAGGACCCCCTTCGGAAAGCCGGTGGTCCCGCTCGTGTACATGATGACGCAGGGAGATTGCGGGTCCACCTCCCGTCGCGGCGGCGTGTCGGGCTGCCCCGCGGCGAGCGCGTCCGCGCTCGGGAGGTCGGCCTCCGATCCCTCGCCGGCCACCTCGAGCCGGATCAGTCGCGGAGCCGGGGCGCCCCGGCCGATCGCCTCGCGGACGGGGCGTGCGAAGCTCGGCTCGAGGAACAGTGCCTTCGGCTCCGCATCGGCGAGGACGTGGCGGATCTCCTCGGCGCCGAAGCGAAAGTTCATCGGCACCAGCAGGGCGCCGCACTTGGCGACGGCCTGCGTGACGACCGCGTAGTCGAGCCGGTTGTACGCGAGGAGGGCGACGCGATCCCCGGACCCGATGCCGCCCGCCGCCAGGGCGTGCGCGAGGCGGTTGGAGCGCCGATCGAGCTCGGCGTAGGTGAGCTCGAGCCGATTCATGACGAGCGCCGGCTTGCCGGGGTAGCGCACGGCGTTGAGCCGAGACAGATCGCCGACGACGAGCACGGGCGCGATCCGGGCGGGCGGCCGCTCAGGCGCCTCAGCTCTCGGCGAGCGGCATGACGGCGCTCGCCGTGGCGACGGTCCTGCCGTCCGTGGCCGCGAGCTCCGCGTCCGCGAACAGAAGCGCTCGGCCGGCGCGGACGATGCGGCCGCGCGCGAGGTAGCGACCGGGCACCGCCGGGCGCAGCAGGCTCACGTTGAGCGAAGCGGTGGAGAAGGCCCGCTCCCGATCGGCGAGCGCCGCGTGCGCGGAGAAGGCCATGGCAAAGTCGAGCAGCGTCGCGACGATGCCGCCCTGCAGGACCGCAGCGCCCTGCACGAAGCGCGCGGGCGGGTCGAACGCGAGCAGCGCCGTGCCGCGCTCCGTGTCGAGCTCGAGGAGCTCGCCGCCCAAGTCGCGGGCGAGGGGATTGCTCGTGAGCGCCGCCGGCTTGCGGCCGGCTTGCAGAAACTGCAGCACGAGGGCGCGGTCGGCATTCACTTGCCGGGATTATTCGCCATCTGGTAGAAGGAAACAATTGTTACGATCCCTCGGTCCGGCCGCTCGCAGCCGGTCCGAGCGCTCCGGAGAGCCTCCCAGTGCGTGAAGTCTTCGTCCTCGGCGTCTCGATGACCCCCTTCGGCCGGCATCTCGAGACCTCCTGCGCCGAGCTCGGGCGCCAGGCGGCGCAGGCGGCGCTCGCCGACGCCGGGATTGCCACGGCCGACCTCGACATCATCTTCTACGCGAACACCGTGCAGGGCGCGATCGAGGGCCAGTACGGCATGAAGGGCCAGCACGCCCTCCTGCCGCTCGGCGTGGACGGCACTCCGATCGTCAACGTCGAGAACGCCTGCACCGGAGGCAGCACGGCATTGCATCTCGCGGTCGCGCAGGTCGCGGGGGGGTCCGCCGAGATCGCGCTCGCCGTCGGCGCCGAGAAGCTCAACACCGAGGACCGAGCGCGCCGGCAGGCCTCCTTCTCCCAGCCCGGCGATCTCGCCCAGATCACCGAGTTCCTGCGCCGCTACGCCGATCGGGTCGCGGACGTGAAGCCGCCTCCCGAGGCGGTCATCGACGAGTCGCTGCGCAGTCCGTTCATGGACGCCTACGCGCTCAACGCGAAGCTGCACATGCAGAAGTACGGGACGACCTGGAGGCAGATCGCCGCGGTGAGCGCGAAGAACCACCAGCACTCGACGATGAACCCCCTCTCGCAGTACCAGAAGGCCATGACGACGCAGGAGGTGCTGGCCGCCCGCATCATCGCCTGGCCGCTCACCTTGCCGATGTGCGCGCCGATCAGCGACGGCGCCGCCGCGGCGGTCGTCTGCTCGCGCGAGGCCGTGCGGCGCTTCGGCGCGCGCCGCGCGGTGCGCGTGCTCGGCTGCGTCATGCAGGGCAATCGCCGCCGGGCGATCGAGGACACCGCGGCCGGCGCGCTTCACGCCGTGGCGCGCGCCGCATTCGCCCAGGCCGGCCTCACTCCGAGCGACATCTCGGTCGCCGAAGTGCACGACGCGACCGCGTACGGGGAGATCTCCCATCTCGAGATCACCGGGCTCTGCGAGCCGGGCACGGCCGGCCCGATGGCCGAGAGCGGCGCGACCGCGCTCGGCGGGCGCATTCCCGTCAACGTCTCGGGCGGCCTCGAGTCGAAGGGCCACCCGGTCGCGGC
>JASHTK010000228.1 GCA_030040575.1 Gammaproteobacteria bacterium | reverse complement strand
CCTGGCTCACCCGCCGCGGCGAGCCGCTGCTGCCCGTGAGCGAGCTCAGGCTGAAGGGGCTGCACAACGCCGCGAACGCACTCGCGGCGCTCGCGCTCGGGGAGGCGCTCGGGCTGCCGCTCGAGCCGATGCTCGCCGAGCTCAGGGGCTTCCCGGGGCTGCCTCATCGCTCGCAGTGGGTCGCCGACGTGCGCGGGGTCGCCTACATCGACGATTCGAAGGGCACGAACGTCGGCGCGACGCTCGCCGCGGTCGCCGGAATGCCCGGCCCGCTCGTCATGATCCTCGGCGGCGACGGCAAGCAGCAGGACTTCACGCCGCTCGCGGCGGCCTTCCGCGGCAAGGTGCGCCACGCCGTGCTCATCGGGCGCGACCGGGAGGCGATCGGCGCTGCGCTCGAGGGCGTCTCGAGGCTCGAGCGGTGCGACTCGCTCGAGGAGGCGGTGCGCGCGGCCGCGCGCGCGGCGCAGCCGGGCGACACCGTGCTCCTCTCCCCGGCGTGCGCGAGCCTCGACATGTTTCGCGATTATGCGCACCGCGGCGCCGTGTTCTCCCAGGCGGTGCGGGAGCTCGCCGCATGAGCTCCGTCGCCGAGGAGGGACTCGGTCTCGCCTATGCGCGCTCGGGCCGGCGTCGCGGCGGCCTGCGCATCGACACGACCGCGCTCGCCCTGGTGCTCGCGATCGTGCTGTTCGGGCTCGTGATGGTGACCTCGGCCTCGGTCTCGATCGCAAGCGAGCAGAGTGGCGACACCTTCTTCTATCTCGACCGGGAGCTCATCCTCACCGCGATCGGCGGCGCGGTCGGTGCCTGTATGCTCTTCGTGCCCACCGCGCGGATCGAGCGGCTCTCGACGCCCCTGCTCGTCGTGGCGTTCGCCCTGCTGCTCCTGGTGCTCGTGCCTGGCCTCGGACATACCGTGAACGGCAGCCGCCGGTGGCTGAAGATCGCGGGCATGGGATTTCAGGTCTCCGAGCTCGCCCGCGCCTTCATCCTCGTCTACGTCGCGAGCTACGCGGTGCGCCGGCAGGAGCAGCTGCGCGGCACGCTCGGCGGGCTCGTGAAGCCGCTCGGCCTGCTCGCGTGCGCCTGCGCGCTGCTGCTCGCCGAGCCGGATTTCGGCGCGGCGATCGTGTTGTTCGCGACCGGGTTCGCCCTGCTGTTCCTCGCCGGCGCGCGGCTGCGCTACCTGCTCGCGACGCTCGCGCTTGCGGCGGGCGGATTCGCCCTACTCGCCCTCACCTCCGGCTACCGGCTGCGCCGGCTCACCGCCTTCATCGATCCGTGGTCCGACCCGTTCCACAGCGGATTCCAGCTCACCCAGTCGCTCATCGCGATCGGCCGCGGCGGCTGGCTCGGCGTCGGCCTCGGCGCGAGCGTGCAGAAGCTGTTCTACCTGCCCGAGGCGCACACCGACTTTCTCTTCGCGGTGCTTGCCGAGGAGCTCGGGCTCCTCGGGGCGATCGCGACGCTCGGCCTGTTCCTCGCGCTCGTGTGGCGGAGTCTCCGCATCGCGCGGCTCGCCGCCGAGGGCGGACTGCCCTTCGCGGCCTACCTCGCCGCGGGCTTCGGGCTGTGGCTCGGCATCCAGGCGTTCGTCAATATCGGCGTCAACATGGGGGTGCTGCCCACGAAGGGCTTGACGCTGCCGCTCATGAGCTACGGCCGCTCGAGCCTCGTCGTCGCCCTCGCCTGGGCGGGGCTGCTCCTGCGGGTCTATCACGAGGCGGCGCAGGCGCAGGGGTCCGCGACGGCGCGCGAGGCCGTCGCGCGCAGACGGCCGCGCCGCGCCGCGCCGGAGGCAGCCGAGCCATGAGCGCGCGGCCGGCACTGATCATGGCCGGGGGCACCGGAGGCCACGTGTTTCCGGCGCTCGCGCTCGCGCGCCTGCTGCGCCGGCAGTCGATCGAGGTGGTCTGGCTCGGCACCCGGCGCGGCCTCGAGGCGCGCATCGTCCCGGCGGAGGCGATCCCGATCGAGTGGCTGTCCGTCGGCGGGCTGCGGGGCAAGCGCCTGACGACGCTGCTCGCCGCGCCGGTGCGCATCGGCGTCGCGCTGGTGCAGGCGCTGCGCATCATGCGGCGCCGCCGTCCGTTCGTCGTGATCGGGCTCGGCGGCTTCGTCACCGGTCCGGGCGGACTCGCCGCCTGGCTCAGCCGGCGCCCGCTCGTCATCCACGAGCAGAACGCGATCGCGGGCTTCACCAATCGCTGCCTCGCGCACCTCGCCCGCGAGGTGCTCGAGGCGTTCCCGGGCAGCTTCGGCGCGGGCGTGCGCGCCCGCGCGATCGGCAACCCCGTGCGGGCGGAGATTGGCGAGACGCGCGCTCCGGCCGCGCGATTCGCGGAGCGCGGCGGGCCGATCCGCCTCCTCATCATCGGGGGCAGCCAGGGCGCGGTGCGCCTCAACACGGTGGTGCCGCCGGCGCTCGCCTCGCTCCCCGCGTCGGTCGCGGTGCAGGTGCGTCACCAGTCGGGCGCGCGCTGGCACGAGGATGCGGCGCGAGCCTATGCGGCTGCCGGCGTGCGCGCCGAGGTGACGCCGTTCATCGACGACATGGCGGCCGCCTATGCCTGGGCCGACCTCGTCGTGTGCCGCGCCGGCGCGCTCACGGTCTCGGAGCTCGCGGCCGCCGGCGTGGGCGCGATCCTCGTGCCGTTCCCCGCCGCGGTCGACGATCATCAAACCGCGAACGCCCGCTACCTCGTGA
>JASHTK010000227.1 GCA_030040575.1 Gammaproteobacteria bacterium | reverse complement strand
TCCTGGGTGTGCTCGCGGCCGCGAGCCGCATGACCTTCGAGGCGATGAGCGACCACGGCCTCGTCGTGGAGGACTTCACTGTGCCCGCGGACTTTGCAGCGCGCGGAATCACCAGCCAGGCCCTGGCCCAGGACCTCGCGAGCCGCGTCGCGTCGATCCGCGCTACGGCGAACCGCTCCTCCCTCACTTACTCCTCGGGCGAGGTTCGCGCGGATCAGGCGGGGGTCCTGAAGGTGCAGATCCCGGAGACGGGGGTCTCCGTCGACGAGCTCGAGCGCTTTCTGCACCGCTGGCTCGGCCACCAGACCGTGGTGAACGGAGAGCTGCGCGAAGGGGGAGACGAGCAAGTCTCTCTCGTGCTGCACATTGCCGGCGCCGACCCGATCGTGGTGAACGGATCGAGCGCGGCTCTGGACCGGTTGATGCAGACGGCCGCTGAGGACGCCTTCGCAATCTTCGACCCCATCAATGACGTTGTCTATCTGTCAGCCACGGGTCGCCCAGCCGAGGCCTACGCGGCCGCTCAGCGTTACGTGCACAGTGTGAGGGTGGCGGCGCTGTCCAGCCAAGGGCAGGTCGGCGCCTACTCGCTGTTGGCCTTCGTAGATCCGGACGCGCGCCGTGCACTCTCGGAAGCGCTCCTCTCGATCGACGGCGATCCTAGCGGACTGGTTCACTGGACACAGGCCGTGAGGAACAGCGCGAAGCTGGGTCACGACGAGGCCACCGTCGATCTCGCACGCAAGGAGAGCGAAACGAGGAGGCAAGATCAACCGGCCTCACAACGGGGTGCCTACCCCTCGCTCATTGCCGAGGGGCACATCTATATCGATCGAGCGACCGGCGACTTCGCGGCGCTGGGGCGCGATTTCGCAGTCTTTGATCAACGTGCAGAAGTCCACCCGATCGCCGATGCTTACGCAGAGCGCGCCGAGGTGGCCGCGTGGCTGCACGATCAGGCGGTTGCCCACGAGAATCTGGCGCACGCGCTGACCGCCGGACCTGAAGACAAGACGGTGCTGGAGGCTCGCTGGGATGTCAGCGCCGAGGCGGGCGACTGGGCGCAGGCGCTGGATGTCGCGAAGACGCTCGTCGCGGAAGAGCAGACCGAGAGATCCCAGGCACCGAACCCCGAATTCGCCGCTCGCCCTGAGCTCGCGCTCGAGACTCAATACGATCCTTTGCTCGCCTACGCCGAGGCGATGACGGGCGATACCGCATCCGCCATTGCGCTCATCTCTCAAACGCCGACCGACTGCTATCTCTGCGTCCGCACTCGCGCCAAGATTGCTGCGGCGGCGGGGGATGCGGCCACGGCCGACGGGTGGTTCGCGGAGGCCGTGCGTCAAGCACCGGACCTCCCGACGGCCTACTACGAGTGGGGCGAAGCGCTCCTGGCTCGAGGCGACCTCCCCGGTGCCGCGCGCGAGTTTTCTCTCGCGCACGACAGAGGCCCGCACTTCGCCGACCCACTGAAAGCCTGGGGCGACGTGCTCGCCAAGCAAGGTCATTGGAGCGATGCCCTCGCCGAATACGACGACGCCATGAAGTACGCGCCGAACTGGGAGGCGCTGAAGCAAGCCCGCGACGCCGCGGCGAGCCGACGAGACTGAGAGCATTCACCATGGCGGACGATCTGCTCAATGGGGTTCTGGGTACCGAGGACGATAAATCCGACTCGCCCGCTCCCGAGTCTGCAGCTGGCGCCGAAGCGTTCGCGGCAGCGGTGGCCGCGCGGCTGTCGGCGAACGACCCTGGGGTCGCGCGCAAGACCGAGAGCTTCCTCGAGAAACAGACGGAGCTGCTCGGGCTGCAGGCGCAGCATCTGCGGGACGAGCATTCCGCTCGGCTGGTTCACCTGCGCCTGACGGTGGCCGCCGCGAAACGCAAGCGCTACGCCGACCACATGCGCAACGCCCTCTACACCTGCATCGCGCTGCTCGTCGTCGGAGTTCTTCTCGCCGCGGTTCGCATGACCTTCGAGGCGATGACCGACCACAGTCTGGTCGTCGAGGACTTCACCGTGCCATCGGACTTTACGCCGCGCGGTATCACGAGCCAGGCGCTCGCCGAGGACCTGGCGAGCCGCGTGGCGGCCATCCGTGCGACGGGGACCCGCAATTCCATTGCTACCTCCGGCGAGGTCCGCGCCGATCAGGCGGGCATCCTCAAGGTGCAGATTCCGGAGACGGGCATCTCCGTCGATGAGCTCGGGCGCTTCCTGCATCAATGGCTCGGGCACCAGACCTTCGTGAACGGGGAGCTGCGCGAAGAGGCGGGCGGGGCCATCTCTCTCGTACTGCACATCGCCGGCGCCGATCCGATCGTCGTGAGCGGAACGACCACCGGTCTAGACAGGCTGATGCAGACGGCCGCGGAGAAGGCATTCGCGTTTTTCGACCCTCCTAATGAGATCATCTATCTGGACGCCACCGGTCGCCGCGCCGAGGCCTACGACGCCGCGGTAGCTTATGTGCACAGCGCACGCCTGGCCGCGCTGCCGAGCGTAGAGCGGGCGGCAGCCTACGGACTGCTGGGCAGGGAGGATCCGGACCGGCGCCGTGCGCTCTCGAGCGTGTCGATCGCGACCGACATCGACCCACGCGAAGCGGCCGAGTGGGCTGTCGCTGCCGATTGCAGTGGGGATCTAGGTCACGACGAGGCCGCGCTCGATTTCTCGCGCAAGGAGCTTGGAACGAACAGGCGAGATCAACCGATATCCAGACGGGATGCCTATCCGCGGCTGATGGCGCAGGCGCACGTTGAAATCGAAGCCGCCACGGGCGACTTCATGGCAGTACTGCGGGACTACAACGGAGCTTACGACGGGGACACGAACGACGTGTTGATCGCGCGATATCTGGTACGCGCACAATTGGCAGCACTTTTGCACGATGAAGCGGCTGCCCGTCAGGAGCTGGCGGGGGCGCTCGCCGCCGGGGCGGCGACCAGCAGGGTGTTGGTGGTTCGGGTTCGCTGGAGTATCAGCAGCGCCGCGGGCGACTGGGTCCAGGCGCTTGAGGCCGCAAAGGCGTTGGTCGCCGAGGAGGAGGCGCAAAAGTCGGCGGCGCTCGAGTCGAACCCGCAGCGCCCCGAGTTCGCCGATCCCGCGGAGCTCGC
>JASHTK010000226.1 GCA_030040575.1 Gammaproteobacteria bacterium | reverse complement strand
GGAGGCTGCGCCGCCCGGCTCGCGCTCCCCGGCCGTCATGAGTACACGCGACCTTTCCAGTGCACGCGGCCCGTGAGCCGCCACCGCACGCTGTCGAGCGCGATCACCGCCCCGACGGTGTAGCCGAACGGAAAGAGCAGCCCGTAGAGGACGGGGATTCGGAAGTGGACGGCCCCCGCGAGGTGCAACCCGAAGGCTGCCGCGGAGGCGAGCAGCGCAAGTGCGAGCGCGGCGCCCGCTCCGCTCGCGCCCCGCATGCAGGCAAGGACATCGAGCCCCGGCACCACCACCGCCGCCCAGGCGAGCGTGACCGCGATGAGCACGGTCGCGAGCGTGCGGCCCGCACCGCCCAGCATCTCGATCAGGTTCTTCGCGATGCCGGGCCAGAGCGTGCCCCAGCCCGTGTACATGCGCGTCGCGAGCAGCTCGCTGCCGTCCTCGAGCAGCACGCGGTGCCCGCGGCGCTTCAAGAGCCGCGCGAGCGCCACGTCCTCGCAGATCTCGCTGCGAACCGCCGCGAACCCGCCGACGGCCTCGTAGGCCGCGCGGCGGACGAGCATGAACTGCCCGGTCGCGACCGCCTCGCCGCTCTCCGGCGCCTGGATGCGCTTGAGGTCCTGGGCGAAGCCGAGCAGGTACAGGCCGCAGGGAATGATCAGCCGCTCGGCGAAGCTCGCAAGCTCGTGCCGCGGCGCGAGCGAGAGCAGATCGAGCCCCCCCGCCCGCGCCGACCCGACCGCGCTCGCGAGGAGCGGCGGCTCGGCGCGCATGTCCGCATCGATGAAGCAGAGCCACTCGCACTCCGCGGCGGCGGCGGCGCCGACCGCGCTCGCGTGCACCTTCCCCTTCCACCCGCGCGGCAGCGGCGGCGTCGCAAGCAGCGTGAGCCGCCCATCGCCCGCGGCAAGCCGAGCGACGATCTGCGCCGTATCGTCGCTCGACTCATCGTCCACCACGATGAGGCGCAGGCGCCCCGCCGGATACTGCTGCTGAAGGAGGGCCCGCACGCACGGACCGATGTTGAGGCTCTCGTTCCGCGCCGGGATGATGAGGGCGACCGTCGGCGCCTCGGTACCCGCGCCGCCTGCCGCGCTCGCGGCCGTCGGCAGCCGCCGCAGCGCGTGCCGCTGGCCGAGGGCGCGCAGGATTAGCCACGCGACGAGCGCGAGCCAGAGCGAGGAGACGATGAGCTCGATCGACACGGGCGGCCGCCTCGAGACTCAGGCCCGCGCGCTCGCCGCGACGTCGATCGGACGCGGCGCGATCGCGATGCGGATCGACTGCACGAGCCTGCCGAGCACCTCGTACATCGCGCGCTGCGACCGCACGAGCGCCTCGGCATTCGGCACCCACACGAGCACGCCGTGATCGCGGCGCGTCCACATCTCGGCCGGAGCGGGGATCACGGCGAATCCGGCGGTGCGAAACTCCGTGACCGCGCGGGCCATGTGCTCCGAGGAGGTGACGAGGACGATCGTATGCACGCCCGCGGGTGCGAGGATCGCGGCCGACATCTCGGCGTTCTGGCGCGTGTCGCGGGAGCGGCTCTCCACCCAGTGCGGGGTGATCGCGAGGTCGCGCTGCAGGAACTCGCTCATGGCCGCCGTCTCGGCGCGGCTCCCCGACACGAGCACCGGCAGCCCCGTCGCGCGGGCGACCCGCGCGCCGTACACGAGGCGTTGCAGGGTCGTCGAGCTCGGCGCCGGCCGACCGTCGTATTCGGGCGCCTCGGGCCGCACCCCGCCCGCGAGGATCACGATCGCCTGCGCCTGCACGGGCTTCGCGAGATCGAGCGCCGGATAGCGCTCGACCGCACGCATCAGCGCATCGGCGATGATGGGCGTTGAGAACGCCCAGAGCAGCAGAACGCCACTCGCGCAGAGCGCGAGCATCGGCCCGCGGCGCCGCGCGAGGCACGCCCAGAGCAGTCCCCCGACGGCGAGAATGAGTGGGCCGGTCGGCGGAAGCGCCAGGTTCTTCAGAAACTGTTTCCAGATGAAGAAGTCCATGCCCGTGAGCTCGCCGCACGTCCCCCATCTCGCGCCGTCTTGAGTCTCGCGCCAGGCCGCGCCGGCTACGATAGCAAGGAACGGCAGCCGACCTGCGGCTGGCGCAGCCCGATCGTGCACGGTATTATGTAAGATGCACAAGCGCGGCACCGCGGCCTGAAGCTGTTCGTTGCACGGCGGAGGATGAGATAAAGTAAAGCGCCGACCGCGGGGCCCCGCCACCGTGGCGGGTCCGGGTTGTGGGGGATCTTCCGGGAGCTTCCGCGGCGCGGGCGTGCACGAGTCCGAAGTCACTCGCTCACGAGAGTTGCCTATGCCCGAGAGAACCCCATCGCGGTTTGCGGATGCGCTGCTCTTTGCCCGCAACTTCGTGCGTCATCCGCGCATGCTCGGCTCGATCATCCCGAGCTCGCGCTTCCTCATCAAACAGGTGCTCGAGCCGATCGACTGGGCCCGCGCGCGCGTGATCGTCGAGTACGGCCCCGGAGTCGGCAGCATCACCGGGGAGATCCTGAAGCACATGCGCCCCGACGGGCACCTCATCGCCATCGAGACCAACCGGGACTTCGTGCGCTTCCTCGCGAGCGCGCTGCCCGATCCGCGCCTGCACCTCGTGCAAGGCTCGGCGGCGGAGGTGAACGGCATTCTCGAGCG
>JASHTK010000225.1 GCA_030040575.1 Gammaproteobacteria bacterium | reverse complement strand
CGAGTGCGTCCCCCTCGGGCCCGACGTGCATCCCGTGCTCGCGCGCGTCTACGCGGCGCGCGGCGTGCGCACGGCCGCGGAGCTCAGCCTCGCGCTCGAGCGGCTGCACCCGGTCGGCACGCTCGAGGGGGTCGATGCCGCGGCGGAGCTGCTCGCGCGCCAGCGAGCCGCCGGCCGCGTCCTCATCATCGGCGACTTCGATGCGGACGGGGCGACCAGCACGGCGCTCGTGGTGCGCGCGCTGCGCGCCTGGGCGTTCGCGACCGTGGACTTCCTCGTTCCGAATCGCTTCGAGTTCGGCTACGGGCTCACTCCGGAGATCGTCGCGCTCGCCGCGGAGCGCCGGCCGACCCTCATCGTGACGGTGGACAACGGCATGTCGAGCGCGGCGGGAGTCGCCGCCGCGCGCGAGCGCGGGATCGACGTGCTCGTGACCGACCACCATCTGCCGGGCGCCGAGCTGCCGCCGGCGAACGTCATCGTGAATCCGAACGCGAGCGGCAGCCGCTTCGCGAGCCGCGCGCTCGCGGGCGTCGGCGTGGCGTTCTACGTCATCGCGGCCCTGCGACGCCTGCTCGACCGAGCCGGCGCGGTGCCGCGCAACGCGCCCGGTCCCGCGGAGTACCTCGATCTGGTCGCGCTCGGCACCGTCGCGGATCTCGTGCCGCTCGATGCGAACAATCGGGTCCTCGTCGCGCAGGGCCTCGGCCGCATTCGCGCGGATCGCTGCGTCCGCGGCATCGACGCGCTGCTGAGCCTCGCCCGACGGCGCAAGGCCGATCTCACCGCGGCGGATCTCGCCTTCGGCGTCGCTCCGCGGCTGAATGCGGCCGGGCGCCTCGATGACATGAGCATCGGCATTCAATGCCTGCTCGCCGAGGACGCCGCGCGCGCCGCCGAGCTCGCCGCGCGGCTCGACCAGCTCAACGAGGAGCGGCGCGCCATCGAGGCGCGCATGCAGACCGAGGCGCTCGCCGCCGTGCGCCGGCTCACCGAGACCGCCTCGCAGGCCGTCCGGCACAGCGGGCTCACCCTCTTCGATGAGAGCTGGCACCAGGGAGTCGTGGGCCTCGTCGCGGGGCGCATCAAGGAGCGGACGGGCCGTCCGGTGATCGCCTTTGCGCGGGCCGGCGACGGCCTGCTCCGCGGCTCGGCCCGATCGGTCCCGGGGCTGCACATTCGCGACGTGCTCGATGCGATCGCCGCCGGCCACCCGGATCTCATCCACCGCTTCGGCGGCCACGCCATGGCCGCGGGGCTCACCCTTGAGCCGGACAAGCTCGAGGCCTTCGCGCGCGCGTTCGACGCCGAGGTCGCGCGCTGCCGCGGCAGCGCGGCGGACGCGGACGGCATCGACACCGACGGGGAGCTCGCGGTGCAGGAGATCGCGCTCGAGACCGCGGCCGCCCTGCGCGCCGGAGGGCCCTGGGGACCGTCATTCCCCGAGCCCTGCTTCGATGGGGTGTTCGCGGTCCGCGGCGCCCGGGTGGTCGGGGAGAGGCATTTGAAGATGTGGGTCGAGGTGCCCCGCACCGGACGCGCCTTCGATGCGATCGCCTTCAACCACTTCGAGGGCCCCGCGGCGATCCAGGGCCCCGCGGGCGGGCGCCTCGCGCTGCCCGGCGGGGAGGTGAGGCTCGTCTACCGGCTCGACATCAACGAGTACCAGGGCGAGCGGCGGCTGCAGCTGCTGGTCGATCACATTCTGCCGCCGGAGGCGCCTGCCTGCTAGACTGCACGGCTTTACGAGTGCCAGACGATGGAAGTCAACCCGCTCACCCGCCAGCTCAAGGACTTGCAGGATCGCACGCGCTCCCTCCGGGGGTTTCTTTGAGTACGACCGCAAGCGCGAGCGACTGGAGGAGGTCGCCCGCGAGCTCGCGGATCCTGCCCTGTGGTCGAAGCCGGAGCGCGCGCAGGAGCTCGGGCGCGAGCGCGCCCGCTTGACCGCGGACATCGAGCCGATCGATCGCGCAGCGAGGGGCATCGAGGAGGCGATCGAGCTGCTCGCGCTCGCCGAGGGGGAGGGCGATGAGGCCGCCGCGGCCGACATCGCCCGCGACGCGGAGCGGCTCACCGCCGCGGTGCGCGCGCTCGAGCTGAAGCGCATGTTCCGCGGGGAGATGGACTCGCGCTCCGCCTTTCTCGACATCCAGGCCGGCGCCGGGGGCACCGAGGCGCAGGACTGGGCGCAGATGCTGCTCAGGATGTACCTGCGGTGGGCGGCGGCACGCGGCTTCGCGTGCGAGGTGATCGAGGCGAGCCCCGGGGAGGTCGCCGGGATCAAGAGCGCGACGGTCGAGGTGAAGGGCGAGTACGCCTACGGGTGGCTGCGTACCGAGACCGGCGTGCACCGGCTCGTGCGCAAGTCGCCGTTCGACTCCGGCAACCGCCGCCACACCTCCTTCGCCTCGGTGTTCGTCTCGCCCGAGGTGGACGACGACATCGCGATCGAGGTGAATCCGGCGGACCTGAAGGTGGACGTCTACCGCTCCTCCGGCGCGGGCGGACAGCACGTGAACAAGACCGAGTCGGCCGTGCGCATCACGCACCTGCCGACGGGGATCGTCGTCGCCTGCCAGAACGAGCGCAGCCAGCACAAGAACCGCTCGACGGCGATGAAGATGCTGAAGGCGAAGCTCTACGAGCTCGAGGTCAACAAGCGCAACGCGGCGGCCCGGGTGCTCGAGGACTCGAAGTCGGACGTGAGCTGGGGCAACCAGATCCGCTCGTACGTGCTCGATCAGTCCCGCATCAAGGACCTGCGCACGGGTGTCGAGGTCGGCAACACCGCCGCGGTGCTCGACGGCGATCTCGATCCGTTCATGGAAGCCTCTCTGAAGGCGGGGGTCTAGGTGGAGGAGGAGCACAAGCTCATCGCCGAGCGGCGCGCGAAGCTCGCGCGGCTGCGCGAGGCCGGGCCGGCGTTTCCGAACGACTACCGGCGCGATGCGCTCGCCGGCGAGCTGCACGCAGCCTTCGCCGAGCGCACGGGCGAGTGGCTCGAGGCGCATCCGACGCGCGTGCGCGTCGGCGGGCGCCTCATGCGCAAGAGCCCGATGGGCAAGGCGAGCTTCGCGACGATCGCCGACCGCACGGGCCAGATGCAGCTCTACCTGCAGCGCGATGCGGTCGGCGCCGAGGCGTACGAGAGCTTCAAGGGCTGGGACGTGGGCGACATCATCGGGGCGGGCGGAGTGCTGTTCCGGACCAAGACGAGCGAGCTCTCGGTGCGCGTCGAGAGCGTGCGCCTGCTCGTGAAGTCGCTGCGGCCGCTGCCCGAGAAGTGGCACGGGCTCGCCGACACCGAGCTGCGCTACCGGCAGCGCTACCTCGATCTGATCGTCAACGCGGCGAGCGTCGCCGTGCTGCGCACGCGCGCCCGCATCGTGCGCTACCTGCGCGACTTTCTCGATGCGCTCGACTTCCTCGAGGTCGAGACCCCGATGATGCAGCTCATTCCCGGCGGGGCGACCGCGCGCCCGTTCGTCACCCACCACCACGCGCTCGGCATCGATATGTACCTGCGCATCGCCCCGGAGCTGTACCTCAAGCGCCTGATCGTCGGCGGCCTCGAGCGCGTCTACGAGATCAACCGCAACTTCCGCAACGAGGGGCTCTCGACCCGCCACAACCCGGAGTTCACGATGCTCGAGCTGTACCTCGCGTACGCCGACTATCGCGATCTCATGGACTGGGCCGAGAAGGCGATGCGCGGGCTCGCGAACGCCCTCCACGGCACCGCGCAGCTGCAATACCAGGGCCGCACGTACGATCTCGCGGCGCCGTTCCGCCGCCTGAGCCTCGAGCAGGCGATTCTCGAGCGCCATCCGGGACTCGAGCCGCGCTCGCTGCGCGACCTCGCCGCGCTGCGCCGGCTCTGCGGACAGGCCGGCATCGCGTTCCGCCCGCACGATGGGCCGGGGAAGCTGCAGATCGAGCTGTTCGAGAAGACGGTCGAGCCCGAGCTCGCCGAGCCGACCTTCATCCACGCGTACCCCGCGGAGGTCTCGCCGCTCGCGCGCCCGAGCGATGCGGACCCGTTCCTCGCCGACCGCTTCGAGCTGTTCGTCGCGGGGCGCGAGCTCGCGAACGGCTTCTCTGAGCTCAACGACCCGGAGGAGCAGGCCCTGCGCTTCCGGGCGCAGGCGGCGCGCAAGGAGCAGGGCGATGAGGAGGCGATGTTCTACGACGCGGACTACATCCGCGCGCTCGAGCACGGCATGCCGCCGACGGCGGGCCTCGGCGTCGGCATCGACCGGCTCGTCATGCTCTTCACCGACTCCCCCTCCATCCGCGACGTGATCGCCTTTCCGCACCTGCGGCCGGAAGCGTGACGCGCGCAGGCTCACCCCCGATCGGCGTGTTCGATTCGGGGATCGGGGGACTCACGGTGCTGCGCGCGCTGCTCGCGCAGCTGCCGCACGAGAGGTTCGCCTACCTCGGGGATACGGCACGGCTGCCGTACGGCACCAAGACGGGCGAGACGGTGGTGCGCTACTGCCTGCAGGCCGCGGACGCGCTGCTCGACCTCGACGTGAAGTGCCTCGTCGTCGCCTGCAACACCGCCTCCGCGGTCGCGCTCGCGGCGATTCGCGAGCGAGTCGCGCCGCTGCCGGTGATCGGAGTCGTCGAGCCGGGCGCCGAGGCCGCGTGTGTGGCGAGCCGCTCGGGCTACATCGCCGTGATGGCGACGGAGCGAACCGTGAGCGGCGGGGCCTACCGGCAGGCGATTCTCGAGCGCCGGCCGGACGCGCGCGTCGTGTCCCTCGCCGCGCAGCTGCTCGTCGCGCTCGCGGAGGAGGGGCTCGCGGAGGGACCGATCGCCGAGAGCATCGCGCGCCACTATCTCGGCGCCCTGTTTGCGGGCGGCGCCGAGTGCGGGGCGGATCGCGGCAACGACCGCGGCGGCTCGGCTCCCGACACGGTGGTGCTCGGCTGCACGCACTTCCCGATGCTCGCCGCGGCCATTCGCGCCGTCGTCGGGCCTCACGTGCGGATCGTCGACTCGGCTGAGACGGCGGCGGCAGCCGTGCGGTCCGAGCTCTTCAGGAGCGGGCTTGCCTCCCCGGACGGGGCGAGCGCCGTGCAGTTCATCGCGACCGACGGTGCGGAGCGCTTCGCGCGCGTCGGCAGCCGCTTCCTCGGGCGAGCGATTCGGCCGGGTGAGGTGCAGCTCATCGATCTGTGAGCGCCGCGAGCGATCGCGAAGGGCTACCCCGGCAGGGAGTAGGGGAGCGGGAGCGGCTCGACGGCGAGCGGGGTGCGCACGCCACCGGCGAGCTCCGCCTCGGCCCCGTCCGGCCCCGGCGGCTCCGCCGGCCCGCCTGACCCGTGCGGATCGGGCGAGCCGTGCGGATCGGGCGAGGCGACGGCCAAGAACTCGCAGCGCCCATCGGGCAGCTGCGCCGCCTCGACCACCCGAAAGGGGCGCCCGTCGGCGAGCGTCCCGCTGTCGCCGGGCGCGAGCGTGGCGCTCGCGCGGGTGCGCCAGCGCTGCATGCGGCGCTTGACGCGCCCGCGATAGTGCGCGCGGGCAATGACTTCCTGCCCGGTGTAGCAGCCTTTGGAGAATGCGATCCCGTCGATCAAATCGAGGTTGAGCATCTGCGCGACGAAGGCCTCGGACGTGCGCGCGTACACCTGAGGCACGCCCGCTGCGATGTCGAGCAAGGTCCACGTGCGCCGCTCGCCCCCGGCGGGCGGCTCGCCGCTCGCCGCCGCTTGGCCGGTCGCGCTCAGCGCGAGCCAGCGCGCCGGCTGATCGGCCACCTTGATCGCAAGTCCCGCGGGCGCGCTCCCCTGCACGATCCCGTGGACACGCCAGCTCCCGGAGTCATCGCTCAAGTGCACCTTCGCGCGCAGCACGAAGCGGGCGAGACGCGCGAGGACATCCGGGAGCAGCTCGCGCGGCAGCACCGCGAGGATGTCGTCGCGCTCCACCTGCGCCAAGCGCACGAGCGCGATGGCGCGGCCCTGCGGGTTGTGATACCCGGCGAGCAGCGAGCCTTCGGCGGCGAGCCGCGTCACATCGTTCGACAGCTGGCCCTGCAGGAACCGCGCGGCGTCCACGCCGCGGATGCGCAGCACGCCGAGATCGGCGAGCTCGATGGCGCCGGGCGCTCGCGCCCACTCGGTCCGAGCGCGGGAAGGATCCTGATTTGCAGGCAGTTTCATGGCCGTGAGAGGCAAATTCTGGCAGACTTTCCCCTCTACCGGGAGCACTGATGAGCGCACCACAGACGAGCGGCGCGCCGCGACGCGGACGGCCGCTGTCGCCGCACATATCGATCTACCGGATGAGCCGGTACAGCCTGCTCAGCTCGATCGGCAACCGGTTTGCGGGACTCCTGCTGAGCCTCGGGCTCGCCCTGCTGCTCGCCTGGCTCGTCTGCCTCGCAAGCGGCGCACGCGTCTACACCACGGCGCTGTCCGTGCTCGCGAGCGTGCCGCTCAAGATCCTCTACGCGCTGCTCGCGCTCGCCTTCGCCTATCACCTCGCCGCGGGCGTGCGGCACCTCATCTGGGACACCGGGCACGGGCTCTCGCGGCAGCAATCGCGCCGCAGCGCCGGATGGGTGTTCGCGATCGCATTGCTCGTGACGGCCGTCGTGCTGTGGCGCGCGCTGCTCGGCGGGGCGGGTCCCCGATGAGCTGGCGTTCGGCCTTGGGGCGCGTCGAGGGCTACGGGGCCTCGAAGGAGGGCGTCGGCCACTGGTGGACGCAGCGCCTCACCTCCGTCGCCCTGATCGTGCTCGGCTGCTGGTTCCTCGTCGCGCTGCTCGCGCTGCCGGGCCTCGACTACGCGACCGTCGCAGCGTGGGTGCGCGGCGGCTGGACGGCGCCCATCCTCATCCTGTTCGTGGGGGTCGCCGCGTGGCACTCGCAGCTCGGCGTGCGGGTCGTGATCGAGGACTACGTGCACGATGTCGGCACGAGAACCCTCGCGCTTGCGCTCGCGTGCTTCGCTCACGTCCTCCTTGCGGCGCTCGGCGCGTTCGCCGTGCTGCGCGTCGCCTTCGGGAGCGCGGCGTGAGCGCGTACGAGCTCATCGATCACAGCTTCGATGTGGTCGTCGTCGGCGCCGGAGGAGCGGGGCTGCGCGCGACGCTCGGGCTCGCCGAGGCGGGGCTCGCGACGGCCTGCATCAGCAAGCTCTTCCCGACGCGCAGCCACACGGTGGCGGCGCAGGGCGGGATCAGCGCCGCGCTCGGCAACATGGGCGAGGACGACTGGCGCTGGCACATGTACGACACGGTGAAGGGATCGGACTGGCTCGGCGACCAGGACGCGATCGAGTTCATGTGCAAGGAGGCGCCCGCCGCCGTCATCGAGCTCGAGCACTACGGGGTGCCGTTCTCGCGCACGGAGGAGGGCCGCATCTATCAGCGCCCCTTCGGCGGCATGACGACGCAGTTCGGCAAGGGGATCGCGCAGCGCACCTGCGCGGCGGCGGATCGCACCGGCCATGCGATGCTGCACACGCTCTACCAGCAGTCGATCCGCCACGCGGCGACGTTCTTCATCGAGTACTTCGCGATCGACCTGATGATGGACGAGGGAGTCTGCCGCGGAGTCGTCGCGCTCGACCTCGCCGAGGGCAAGCTGCACCGCTTCCGCGCGCACGCGACGATTCTCGCGACGGGCGGTTACGGGCGCGCGTACTTCTCGTGCACCTCGGCGCACTCGTGCACCGGCGACGGCAACGCGATGGTGCTGCGCGCCGGGCTGCCCCTGCAGGACATGGAGTTCGTCCAGTTCCATCCGACGGGGATCTACACGGCCGGCTGCCTCATCACCGAGGGCGCGCGCGGCGAGGGCGGATATCTCACGAACGCGAACGGCGAGCGCTTCATGGAGCGTTACGCGCCGAACGCGAAGGATCTCGCCTCGCGCGACGTGGTGAGCCGGGCGATGACGCTCGAGATCCGCGAAGGCCGCGGCAGCGGGCCGCAGCGCGACCACGTCGATCTGCACCTCGAGCACCTCGGGCACGATGTGATCCACGAGCGCCTGCCCGGCATCACCGAGAACGCGCGGATCTTCGCGGGTGTGGACGTGACCAAGGAGCCGATTCCGGTGCTGCCGACCGTCCACTACAACATGGGTGGCATTCCCTGCAATCGTCGCGGCGAGGTGATCGCCCCGCGCAACGCCGACCCCGACGCGGTGGTGCCCGGGCTGCTCGCGGCCGGCGAGGCCGCGTGTGTCTCGGTGCACGGGGCGAACCGACTCGGATCGAACTCGCTGCTCGACCTCGTGATCTTCGGCCGCGAGGTCGCGCGCCGCTGCGCGGAGTGGGTGAGGCCCGGCGCCGCGCACAAGCCCTTGCCGCAGGAGGCGACCGAGCTCGCGGTGACGAGGCTCGAGCGGCTACGCCACGCGGCCGGCTCGCGGCCGACCGCGGCCATCCGGCTCGAGATGCAGCGGATCATGCAGAACGATGCCGCGGTGTTTCGCAGCGGGACATCGCTGCGCGAGGGCATGGAGCGCCTGGCGGCCACCTTCGGCTCGATGGCGGACGTGCGCGTGTCCGACCGCTCGCTCATCTGGAACACCGATCTCATCGAGACGCTCGAGCTTGAGAATCTGCTGCTGCAGGCGACGGCGACGATCGCCTCGGCGGAGCACCGCACGGAGAGCCGCGGCGCGCATGCCCGGGAGGACTTCCCCGACCGGGACGATGCAAACTGGCTCAAGCACACGCTCGTGTGGGTCGACCCGCGGGGCCGCACGAGCTTCGACCACCGCCCGGTGCACCTGAACACCCTGACCGCGGAGGTGGAGTCGATCGCGCCGAAGAAGCGCACCTATTGAGCACCGCCGGCCCTCCGGCTCGAGGATCGTCCATGGCCCAGCTCGCTTCCCCGAAGGACTCCCGCGTCAACCCGCACGGACGGGTGCACCGAGCCGCCGCCGCGGCGGCGGGCCTGCGGACCCTGCGCATCTATCGCTTCGACCCCGAGTCCCCCGAGAGTCCGCGCCTCGACACATTCGAGCTCGACGCGAAGTCGTGCCCGATGGTGCTCGATGCGCTGATCCTGGTGAAGGCAACGCTCGACTCGACGCTCACCTTCCGCCGCTCGTGCCGCGAGGGCATCTGCGGATCCTGCGCCATGAACATCAACGGCTTGAACCGTCTCGCCTGCACCACCGCGATGGCCGACCTCAAGGGCGAGATCCGCATCTATCCTCTGCCGCACATGCCGGTCATCAAGGACCTCGTGACGGACCTCACCCAGTTCTACGCGCAGTACGCCTCCGTCGAGCCCTGGCTCAAGACACGCACGCCCACCCCGCCCGACCGCGAGCGGCTGCAGTCGAAGGAGGATCAGGAGCGCATCGACCGGCCGGCCGCCTGCATCCTCTGCGCGTGCTGCTCGACGGGGTGCCCGAGCTACTGGTGGAACAGCGAGCGCTTCCTCGGACCTGCGGCGCTGCTCGCCGCCTACCGCTGGATCGTCGACACCCGCGACGAGGACACCGGGGAGCGCCTCGATCAGCTCGAGGACTCGTTCCGGCTTTATCGCTGCCACACGATCATGAACTGCACGGACGTGTGTCCGAAGGATCTCAATCCGGCGAAGGCCATCGCGGAGGTGAAGAAGATGCTCGCTTCGCGGCGCTACTGAGGCGAGCCGTGGTGGGGGCGGCCACTGCCGACCGCATCCTGTGGCGCTGCCGCCGGGGGATGAAGGAGCTCGACCTGCTGCTCGAGCGATTCGCGCGGGAGCACTATGATCGTGCCCCCGAATGGCGCAGGCGGGCATTCGAGCGGCTGCTCGAGCTTCCCGACCCCGTTCTCGTCGAGCTGCTGCTCGAGCGCCCGCCGACTGTGGGCGCTCGAGACCTTCCCGGCCTGCCGCAGTCGCCGGGCCTGCCCGCTCGCAACCCCCCCTCCGATCGGGACCTCGCCGAGGTCGCGGCGCTGGTCGCGGCGGCGGGCCGCCGGTAGACTGAGGCTCAACTGTGATCGGCATCACATCGCGACCGACCGCTGGCGGGCGCGCCTGCCGCGCGACGCCCCGGTCATGCCCGCGGGGGCGCGGGGCGTCCGGCCGCATCGGCTGCGGGGGACGCCTGAACTTCCTCCGGTGCGTCCGGTCTATTCAGCTCGCGGCGTGGCGGCCCACCGGTGCGCCCGGGGGGGCGGAAGGTCGCCCATGAGCGTCGCCGAGTCGAGCGATTTGAGCCTGGTCCGGCGCGTGCAGCGCGGGGACAAAGGAGCGTTCGATGCGCTGGTGCTCAAGTACCAGCACAAAGTGGTCAAGCTGGTCATGCGTTATGTCCGCAACCCCGCGGAAGCCGAGGATGTCGCCCAGGAGGCGTTCATCAAGGCCTATCGCGCACTGCCGCAGTTCCGCGGGGACAGCGCGTTTTACACCTGGCTCTACCGCATTGCGATCAACACCGCGAAGAATGCCGTCGTGTCGCGCGACCGCAGCCCGGTCGAGTTCGATCTAGACGTGCAGAATTCCGACGAGTCCTACGACATGCAAGGCCGACTCAAAGACTCCGAGACGCCCGAGGGACTCGTGCTCACCGATGAGATACGAGTGACGGTCAATTCCGCGATCGACGCCCTTCCCGAGGACCTCAGAACCGCCATCATCCTGCGCGAGCTCGAGGGGCTCTCCTACGAGGAGATCGCCGCCGCGATGGCCTGTCCGGTCGGCACGGTGCGGTCGCGGATCTTCCGGGCCCGCGAGGCGATCGACCGGCGCTTGCGCGAGGTCTTCGAGGGTGGACTCGGACGCGCGGAGGAACTGGGATGAACGAGGAGCTCGACAGTCAGCTGTCCGCGATGTTCGACAACGAGCTGCCCGCGCCGCAGTGCGAGCTGCTCGCGCGTCGGCTCGCGCGCGATGAGATGCTCAAGGCCCGCTGGGGGCGCTACGCCACCATCGGGGCCTGCCTGCGGATGGAGCGGGGCGTCGGCCTCGGCGGCGACCTTGCCCGCCGCGTGAGCGCGGCGGTCGCCGCGGAGCCCTCGCTGCTCGCCGGCGCGTCCAGCCGGCGCGCGGCGCCTCTCGCGGGTCCCGTGCGGCGCTGGTGGCAGCCGATCGCGGGAGCCGCCGTCGCCGCAGGGGTCGCGACCGTGGCGATCTTCCTGCTCCGCGCCGGCTCGTCCGAGGCACCGCTGCTCGGTGAGGTCGCGTTGCCGGGCGCGTTCAGCCAGCCCCCCGTGGCGGCTCGGCCGGCCGCGCTCACCACCGCGGCGCAGTCGGACAGCTACGTCGTGCCTCCGCCCAGCTCGTCTTCCTCGTACGCGCCGCCGATGGAGCTTGCCGACTTCGTCGTCGCTCACAGCGAGT